>JASHSY010000273.1 GCA_030040825.1 Xanthobacteraceae bacterium | reverse complement strand
TTGCCGAGACTGTGAATTTGGATCACATCAAGCGGCACTATTACATGAGCATGACCGCGATCAATCCGACTCGCATCGTGCCGCTCGGGCCGCAACTGGATTTTTCAGCGCCGCACGATCGCGGTCGCTTCGGGCGCTAGATGCAAATCGGATACATCGTCGATTTTGCAGTGGTTTTGCGAAGGAGTTATTGCGTGTCAAGGAATGGCGTCGCAGGCTGTCTGCCCGGCCAGCCAACCGGGACAGAGCGCGTCGACAAAAAAATCAGCTCGGCAGTTCGGAGAGGAGCAGTGCGTCGTCGGCTGGATCGATGATAGCTCCGAGCGGCGCGCCGCATGCACGGCACGCCAGGCGATAGCTTTCGAAGCCGCAGGCATCCATAGAAGGCGTTGCGCTCCTGAAAAAAATTAGCGCGGAGGCGCAGTTCGGGCAGGCGGCGACTTGCGCGTCCACGACGGCGCTTGGTGATCGTGCATGCACTATTGGACCACGGCAGGTTTCCATGCGGTATACAGGCCGCCGTTGGGACCTTGGGCGGATGCGATTCCATAGCTGAGATTTGGAAATTACCCATCAAAGCAAGGATTGAATTTTATCGCGTTGATTTAGTCTTCAATTAACCTTCGCCACCCGCGAATACACGGGGATACGCCGCGCATCTAACGTGCAGGCGAATGGCTGGTCAGGTTGGAGAGCTCGAAAACGATCAGCCGGCGAGGCGGGTCGTACCTCGGACGTTAAAGGAGGGAATATCCTCCGGCGACAACGTCGTCTGGTCGGCGGCGAGCGCCTGGGTGCGCTCAAATAACGTCCGCCGTTCGAAGAACGTCGAATGGAAAAACGGATATCGTCGATGCACGTAGTCAGCGACCGTCTCATAGTCGCTCGCCAGCAAGCAGAGCGGCTTCGTAAGATTGGGATAGGCCCGCGCTTCGCAAATCAGCCGAAGCCCAAATGTGCGACGATAAAAGGGCGCGTGTTCCGGCCGTACGGCCGCGAGGGAATATCCGTTAGCGAAGTAGCCGGCCGCCAGCCAGTTAAGCCGAACGGTCGCGTAGGGTAATGCGCGAAAGCGCTTCGCTAACCCGTCGTCGACGACAAAACGGGTGGCGTCGATGATGACATTGCCGCCGTCAAGTTTGGGCTGCAATACATCGCGAAAGGCGTCGAGCGAGGGGCTGTACGGATGTTGCCTGGAACCTAATTGGATTCGGATCGAGCTCGCTAACACGCCCTCGAGGTAAAGCCCAAACAGGTAGGCATTGTCCATGCCATCATAGTGATCAGCAAATAATTTGGACGAGTTCGGGAGTATCGCGCCTTCTCGCAGATACGCTTGATAGCGGAGCCGAAAAATTGCGTCGCGTTCTTCGGCAGTTTCCGCGCGGCGGCAATCGAGCCGTTCCAAAAGTCGCCAAACGCTTTCCGTAAACTTGCTTGCCGAGTGTGCGTTATCGGGGTGATCTGAAAGAGTCGCCCGTGTTTGAGGCGTATACGCCACGACCGCAACCATCGCCGCCTCGCACCTTACGTAACAGTCGCCAACTTTAAGAGGTTAACAGTTCATTAATGCGATTACAATTTTCAATGGTTATTAGGGTTAACCTCGGGCAGGCGCATGCGGTTGTGCGCGGTTGTCAAAAACCGGTGTGTACGGTTGTGCTTGGTTGTAAAAAACCGGCATGCGGTTGTGCGCGGTTGTTAGAAAGTATCAAAAACAACGCCGCAAACAATTCCGCTCAGGCGGCATCGCTACGCAATATGCCGGACAACGTAGAATTCTGTTCCGGGGCGACATAGGATGCGTACAGCAACTTGCGCAAATCGGCCGCCGGCATCGGCCGGCAAAGCAGGTAGCCTTGCACCTCGTCGATACTGTCCTCAGCCGCCAAAAGTTCGAGCTGCTGCTCGGTCTCGACGCCTTCGACCACGACGCGCAAACCAAGTTGTGCGCTCAAACGCGTGATACCCCGCAGCAAAGTGACGCGGCGCTCGTCGTCGCCCAGGCCTTGCAGGAATGATTGATCGATCTTGACTTTGTGCAGCGGGAAGCTGTGCAGGTAGCTCAGGCTGGAATAAGCGGTGCCGAAGTCATCCAACGAGATTCTGACGCCGAGCTCGGCAAGTTGCTGAAGGTCGGCGCGAACCCTCCTGGTGTTCTGCAGCAGCGTCGATTCGGTGATCTCAAGCTCGAGCCGATGCGGAGCCAGGTTGGTCGCGGCAAGCGTTTCGCGTACCAGCGCGGGCACATTCGATCGGTCGAACTGAATGGAGGAAAGGTTCACGGCAACGCTGGTATCGCCGGGCCATCGACGGCATTCGAGACAGGCTTTGTACAGGACTTGATTGCCGATCTCGACAATCAGGCCCATCTCCTCGGCGACCGGAATGAACTCTGCCGGCGAAACCATCCCACGTTCGTGATGCGGCCAGCGCAGCAGCGCCTCGCATGCTTCGATCCGCCGAGTCTTCAGATTGAACAGCGGCTGATAATACAGTTCGAATGCCTCGTTCTTGGCCGCCGTGCGCAGATCGAACTCCAGCGTCCGCCGCGCTTGCGCGTTGGCTTCCATTTTCGATTCGAACCAGCGCCACGTTCCCCGGCCGTCAGCTTTGGCTTGGTAAAGAGCCAAATCGGCGTTGCGCAAGAACTGATCCGGATCGATTCGGTGATTGGCCACCGCGATACCGATACTGGCTGTCACCGCCACTTTGTGCCCGTCCAGATCATAAGTGCCGCCAAGCACGCTTAGAATGCGCGTAGCGAGTGCTTCCGCCTCTTCCAACGACTTGATTGGGGCCTGCAACACCACGAACTCATCGCCGCCGAACCGCGAAATGACGTCGACGTCGCGAATCGACTCCTTAAGCCGCGCCGCGACTTCTTCCAACAAAAGGTCGCCCCGCGTGTGCCCCAGCGTATCGTTGATCTGCTTGAATTGGTCCAGATCGACGAAGTGGATGGCGCACATCCTGTCAGATCGCCACATATCGAGCGCATGTTCCATACGATCGCGCAGCACGGTCCGGTTGGGCAGCCCGGTCAAGGCGTCGAACCGCGCCAAATGATTGATCCTGGCCTCGGCGACCATGCGCTCGGTGATGTCTTCCACCAGAACGACCATGCCGCCATTTTCCATGGGCTGCACGGTGAATTCGAGCGTCCGCTGATGGAGCGTGTCCGCAGCAAAATCGCTATCGTCCTTCCCGATAAGCCGCGCTTCCAGGCGTTCAATCAAATTTTGAGCACCGGACTCCGAAAGTAGACCAGCCTCCGCCACTCGCTGGACCAAGCCGCGCACTGTCAAATCTTTCAGTTCGGCATCCGGCGATAGGCCGAGTAATTCATTTAGCTTCTGGTTTGCGACGACGATGTGGTGTTTGACGTCGAACATACACAGGCCGTGCGGCATGTTGTTGAGCGCGGTATCGAAGCGCTTTGCCAGCAGCGACATGTCGCGCGAGGTGATTACGGCACCGAGTAGCGTGCGTTGAAATCGCTCGGCAATGAACTTAATGGCGAGGAAAAACGGAACCAAAAGGCCAGCAAAAATCCAATAATAGGCATTGCCGTAAATCAGAAGCGCGGCGGTCATCGGCGCCCAAGCGCATAAAATTTGTACGATGACGAAGCGGATATTTCCGAAATTCCGCCCAGAGATGCCCATCGCATATCCGATGGTCGTGGAGAAGCTGACGAGATGGGCATAGGAATCCGTGGTCCCCGCGAATACAGCGTAGCACCACAATCCGAGTAGCATGTAAGTGATTGTCGCGCCTGCGACGTAGCGATATTCCCATCGCTTCGCAGCTTCCGTGGTCGTCACTGTCGCGCGCGCTCGAAAATACTGCCACATCACCAGCGCGCGCGCGCAGGCGACGAGGACAACGGCAATCGCACAATAGAGGAGAGCGACTTCGCCGGTCTTCCAAAAAGTTGTAAAAATGCCGATGGCAGCGAACACGCTTCCGGTGATCAGGGTGCGCCGGTCTTCGTAAAGCGAATCGACCAGCGGGATGTAAATGTCCGCCGGCAAAATTTTCAGTTCGGATCGGTCCGTCGGCGCGGAGCTCATTACCTTACACCGTGTGCAATCGCCGGCAGCTAAAAAACGCCCAAATGAGTATGCCGCGAAGGTATATCCACGGAGTTAAGTGCACCGCCTTCTTTGCTTTTACTGTCAGCGCATTAAGCGCATCTGACGAGATCCGTTAGCAGACGATTATCCATGTGAGTCCGCCTGCTGCGCGCATGCCGGCCACAACGCGCGCTAAACGGGCATTATGTTACCGCCGTGTGACATAGTTGCTGCTTGGTTACCGACGTCGCGCGGCGCGTCTAGAGAATATTCTGAAAGTCGCCGTGCCGGCCAAGCCCATCCTTGAAACGCGTCGCTCCTGCGACCCCGTCACGGACCAGCGCTTCGCGGCCGTTGTGCCATTCCTGAATCAGCGCATCGCGTACCGAAAGGCCCTGGCTCTTGATGGCGGACCGGCGGTCGGCGCGCACGCACACCTGCGGGAAGCGGGCGATGTCCTGTGCAAGCTCTTCGGCCTTTTGTCGTGCTCCGCCTTTCGGAGTGAGATATTCGCAAAGGCCAATGCTCAAACATTCGTCCGCCGGAACCTTGCGTCCGGTGAGGATGATTTCAAGCGCGCGGCCCTGGCCGACGATGCGCGGCAACCGTACCGTTCCGCCGTCGATCAGCGGAACCCCCCAGCGGCGGCAATAGACGCCGAAATATGAGTCTTTCGCCATCACGCGAAAATCACACCACAGTCCCAACTCCATACCGCCGGCGACGGCCGGACCCTCGATTGCGGCAATCACCGGCTTGTCCAATTCGAGCCGTGAGGGTCCGAGCGGCCCGCGCGGAATTTCACCGCCATTGCCGCGTGGTCCGGCGGTCGGAATGTCGAGTTCGCCGAGTGGATGGGTTGCATTCAGAGTAGAGACATATTTGAGGTCCCAGCCAGCGCAGAACGCGCCGCCCGCGCCGTAAAACACCGCAACAGAAGCCTTCGGATCGGCATCGAATTCCAGAAAGGCTTGCGTCAATGCGTCCGCGCTCGCCGGATCCATGGCGTTGCGCGCTTCCGGCCGATCGTGGATCACCGTCCATACTGCACCGTTCTTTTCGATTCTGACTGTCATCGTTGCCCTCTACGCTGATCAATTGCGCGGCCGAGTCTTGCTATCTGCCGGTAAAATTCGGAATTCGCCGTTCGGCCATTGCCTTGACGCCTTCCTTGAAGTCGTCGGTCTGGCGCAGGCCGGTTTGCTCTACCAGTTCGCGTTCGGTCGCCGCGCGGACACGGTCGGCCAGGTTGCCGCGCAAGGTTGCACGCGTCGCGATTAAGCCGAGCGGAGAGTTCTCGGCGATCTCGCCGGCAAGCGACAGTGCGGCGGCGCGGACTTGCTCTTGCTGCACCAGCACATCGGCGAGCCCCATGGCGTAAGCCTCTTCGCCGCCGACGCGGCGGCTGGTGTAGAACATCAGCGCAGCTTTGGTCGGGCCGATAACCTCGGGCAATGTCACGGTCAGACCGAAGCCCGGATGAAAACCAAGCCGGGTGAAGTTGGCGGCAAACCGGGCCTGCGGGCAGGTGACGCGAAAGTCCGCGACCATCGCCAAGCCCAATCCACCGCCGACCGCGGCGCCATGAATGGCGGCAACGATCGGCTTTCTGGTGCGAAACAGCCGGGTGCCTTCGATATAAAGGCTTGCCGCGCCCGGCCGCGGTCCACTCAGGAGTTCGCCGCCGTCGCGGTCGCCGCCGGCGAAATTGGCGCCGGCACAGAAAGCTTTGCCTTGCGCGGCGAGCACCAGCGCACGACAATCCATGTCTTCGTCGAGGGCTTCAAAGGCGTCGGCGATTTCCGCGATCAGCGCCACGTCGAAGAAATTATTCGGTGGCCGCCTGATCTCGACCAATGCTACGTGGCCGGTTTTCTCGACGCCGATATCTTTGAAAAGCCGCATGACAGTTCCTTTGCAAAATTACTCGGCCGCGTTGCGGCGTTCCGCCGATCGGTCGTCGCGCTTGATGATGAGCGCGTCCACCACGGAAACGCCGCCGCGCTTCGCATGCACGATGACCGGATTGAGATCGATTGCGGAAATCTGATCAGCGTGATCGGCGGCGAAACGCGACAACTGCACCATGAGGTCGGCCAGCGCACCGGAGTCCGCAGGCGGCGCGCCGCGGTAGTGGCCGAGAAGTTGTGCACTCTTAAGTCGGCCGATCAGGGCAAGCGCGCCTGCGTGGTCGAGCGGCACCGGCGCAAGCGCCACATCGGCCAGCGCTTCCACCAGCACGCCGCCGATGCCGACCATCAGCATCGGCCCCCAGGTAGGGTCGGAATGGATTCCGAGAATGAGTTCACGGCCGGGCGGCGCCATCGGCTGAACCAGTACGCCATCGATCTGCGCCGTCGGCACATAGCGCTTGGCGGCGTCCAGCACCTGTTCATATCCGGCGTGCACATGCTCGGCGCCGGCAAGATTTAAAGCGACGGCGCCGGCTTCGGTCTTATGCGGAATATCGGCCGACTGCACCTTCAGGGCCACTGTGCCGCCGATAGCGTGTGCCGCCACTACAGCCTCGTCAGCGGAATGCACGAGCTGACCGACGTTGTTGGAGCCGATGCCGTAGGCCGCAAGCAGCGGCCGTGCCTGGTATTCGCACAGCACGGTGGGCGCTGCGGCGAGCATGGCGCGGGTTTTGGAGCGATTCGACACCGGCGCTGCTTCGACCGGATGCAGTGAACGCGCGCGCAGCGCGCGATAATCGGCCATCTTGCGCAGCGTGCCGGCGCAGCCGTGCGCGGTGGTGAACAGCGGATATCCGGCCTCGTTGAGGATTTCGACGGTCCGCTCGGCGGGCAACGTATAGGTCCACATGAACACCGGCTTTTCCGTTTCGCGCGCGAGCTCCTTGAGCTTGGGCAGATCGGCTTCGAGGAAAGCCGAGCGGCGCGCGGTGATCACCACGATCACGCCGTCGACCGACGGCGAGCGCGCGACC
>JASHSY010000272.1 GCA_030040825.1 Xanthobacteraceae bacterium | reverse complement strand
CGCTGGTGCGCAACGAGGTCGCTGCGCTTGAGCACGCTTACGGCGACAACGAGGTCCGCATCCGCGGCCTGCTGCAAGACCTCACCAACCAGCGCGATACGCTGGTCGGCCAGGCCGAGCAGGTGCGCTCGGCGATCAACAACGTCCACATCGACCTGACGCAGGATCTTTCGACCATCAGCGATCTCGTCGGCCAGCAGGTCAACGAGGCCGCCGAGCGGATCACCAGTTCGCTGGCCGAAAAGGGCGAGCACATTACCGGCGCGCTCGGTCAGATCGGCGACAATATGATCCAGCAATTGAGCGTTCGCGGCGAGGATCTAATCGTGCGGCTGGAGGCGGCGAGCGAAGAAACCTCACGCGCGCTTACCACCGCGAGCGACCAACTGACCGCCAGCCTGAATTTCAAGACCGATCACATCGGCGAGGAATTCGCCGAAGTCGCACGCGGCCTGGAAAGCATGATGACCTCGCGGCTTGACGGCGTTACCGACCGCTTCTCGGAAAAATCGCTGGCGGTCGTCGACATGATGGTCGGCCGCTCGCAAGAGCTGTCTGATGCCATCGTCAATACCTCGAGCCAACTTGCCGAGACGATCGCGACCAGCGCCGAAGAGGTCAACTCCACGCTCAAGACGTCGGGCGAATCGCTCATTCTCGACCTCAATTTGCGCGGCGGCGACGTGGCGAAAAAGTTCGAGGCGGCGGGCAACCGCGTTACCGAGTCGCTGATTTCGCGCACGACCAAAATGACCGATGCGATGCAGGAAAGCGCCGATCAGGTAGCCCAGATCGTCGGGGCGCGCGCCGACAAGATCAAAGAAATGCTTGCGGAGCGGCTGGCAGCGTTCGAGCAGACATTTGACCAGTCGGGTGCGCAGCTGGGCGAGAAGATCTCCCGCGACGCTTCAACGCTGGCCAATCTCATCACCCGGCATCTCACCGAATTCGATCGCACCGTGAAGACCTACGGGTCCGAGCTGGTCGAGCGGCTGGGGGCGCGGACCCAGGATGTCTCTGAGTCGATGCGCAGCTACGTCGACAATTTCGACACTCGCGTGACCGCCAGGGCGACGGAAGTCACCTCCGGCCTGGATCAGCGCCTGGCGCAATTTCAGCAAACGCTCGACAGCCGCACGCAAACCCTCACCGAGGCCCTGTCTGGCCGCGTGCTCGACATTGCCAAGACCCTCACCGAGGGTGGCCGCGAGGTCGTCGCAGCAGTTGACAAGCGAGTTGGTGACGTCAATGCCACGCTCAATACCCGCATCGGCCAGATGGAGGAATTGCTGGTCGGCCGGACCGAAGCAGTCACCCAGCAGATCGAGGTACGCAGCCGGGCCGCCGCCACTGTCCTCACCACCCGGCTGGAAGAGCTTTCCGAAGCGATCAAAACCAACTCCGGCAGTGCCGAGCACGCGCTTTCACAGCTTACCACGCGATCCGTCGACTCGCTCAGCAAGACCGCAGCGGCCACCGCGGCGGCGAGCGAGGCGCTCAATCGCAGCGCCGCCGAGACTACCGCTTCGCTCAGCCGCAGCGCCGGCGCCCTCACCAACGCCATTACCAAAGCCACCGAATCAGCGGCCGATCTGATCGCTCGCAGCGCCGCGTCCACGTCCGAGACTATCGGCCGCACGGCGACGGAAGCCGAGCGCACGCTGCTCGGCACCAGCAACGAGGTCGCCCGTAACGTCGTCGGCAACGCCAATGACATCACCAACACCATGTCGCAGCGCGTCGGTGAACTGACCAAACTGCTTGATGAAAAGTCGAATACGCTGATCGCGGCGCTTTCAGGCAAGGGTCAGGACTTCGCCGGCGAAGTCAGCCGCATCACCGATCAGGCGGTGAAGTCGATCGAGGCCAAGAGCTTCGTCTTCACCCAGACGATGATGGACAACAGCGAAGAAATCGCCCGGCTGATCAACGATTCAAGCCAAAACGCGACCGCCGCCATGACGCGCACACTCGGCCAGTTGCAGCAAGGCACCCAGAGCGTCACCGACGCGGCCAAGCAGGCGATTGCCCGCAGCCTTGAGGACTTGCAGGCCGCCACCCACGCCTCGATCGAGGAATCGAAACAGACGGCGGCGGCGACGGTCGCCGACATGCTGGAGACGAACAGCATGTTGCGATCGGACACCACCGCCTTGTTCGAACGGCTGCGCGAAGCCAACATCCTCCTTCAGGAGGTGCTCAGCGGCGCCCACGAAAACATGGCTTCGCTTGAGCGCACCATGGTCACGCGCGTTTCCGAGTTCATCACCGCCATGAACGACCTGAGCGCCAAGAGCGATACCAGCGCCAGCATGGTGGAACGTCACGTCGGCGCGTTCAACAACGTGACCGGCAAGACGTTGCGCGAACTCGGCGAAATCTCCGCCCAGTTCAACGTTCAGGGCCGTTCGCTCGCCGAAGCCGTTGAGCTGTTGGATCGAAGCAATCGCCGCACCGAGGAATCGATCGCCAACCGCCACACCAACCTTGAGGCGTTGGTGAAGACGCTTGACGCACGCTCCGAGGACTTTGCGCAGCGGCTCCAGCGCTTCGCCACCCTGTTGGACGAGTCGCTCGATGCCGCGACGACCCGTGCGCGCCAGATCGCCGGCATCATCGCCGAAACCAGCAACGACAGCGTCCGCACCATCGAGCAGCAATTTGAGCTTGTGCGCGCCACTACGGAGGAGGAGCGCAAGCGCACCAGCGAGAACTTGAATGCGGTCTACGACGAAGCGGCCACCCAGGCGCATACCCTGTTCGCGGAATCAGCCGACCGGTTCACTGAGATTATGCTCGGCATGAAGCAAATGGCTGCCGAAATGCAGCGCGAATTGGAGACGACACGCACCGAGTTGCGGCGCGGTATCTTCGAGCTGCCGCAGGAAACCGCCGACAGCGCGGCGCAGATGCGGCGCGTCATCGTCGATCAGATCGAGGCGCTGGCCGAACTCAATCGCATCGTCGCCCGCCACGGCCGTTCACTCGATACCGTGGAACCGGTGCGGCGCGAACCCGAACCGGTACATGCCGGGGGCGGACGCAACCCGCGGCCACCGCGCGGCGACATCACGAGCGCGCCGCCGCCCACCGCCGGTCGCGGCGACATCACCGGCGCACCGCCGCGCCGGGCCGAACCGCCGGGGCAGAATGGCGACGGGCGCAATGGCGGCTGGCTCAGCGATTTGCTGACCCGCGCCTCGCGCGATGAAGCCGCGCCAATCGTGCCCGAAGCGCGCCCGCAGCGCGACGCCACCGACTCCCCGCTGGAGTCGCTTGCGGTCGACGTTGCCCGCATGATCGATCACAACGCCACCGCCGAATTATGGGAGCGCTACAAGCGCGGTGAACGCGGCCTGTTCAACAAGCGTCTGTACACGCCGCAGGGTCAGAAGGCCTTCGAGGAAATCCGCCGCAAATACCGCAGCGATCCGGAATTCCGCCAAACGGTCGAACAATATATCCACGAGTTCGAGCGCCTGTTGGAGGACGTGTCGCGCGGAGACCGCGGTGCGGCGGTAGCGCGCAACTACCTCACCTCCGATACCGGCAAGGTCTACACTTTGCTCGCTCACGCGGCTGGACGGTTCGACCAGTAAGCGCCGGCAACAATCCGCAACGACGGCCTTGCCTGCCCGGCAAGCGCGGCGTTACCGTTGCCACATGGAAGTCCCGGGTTCCTTGCCCACCGCCGCCGATGTCGAAGCGGCCGCTCGCCGACTTGCCGGCGTGGCTTTGCACACCCCCCTACTGACCTCGGCTGCACTCGATGCGATGACCGGCGGACGCGTTTTTCTCAAGGCTGAAACGCTTCAGCACACCGGGTCGTTTAAATTCCGCGGCGCGTACAATCGGCTTTCGGCGATTCCGCCGGGCGAACGCAAAGGTGGCGTGGTGGCTTTCTCCTCGGGCAATCACGCGCAGGGTGTGGCCGCCGCGGCACGCCTCCTCGGCATGCCGTGCGTGATCGTGATGCCGCACGATGCGCCACGCGCCAAGCGCGAGCGAACCGCGGCGTTTGGCGCCGAGCTTGTCTTCTATGACCGGGCCCGTGACGATCGCGAAGCGATTGCCGGCGAAATCGCGGCGCGCCGCGGTGCGGTGCTGGTGCCGCCTTACGACGACGCGCTGATCATCGCCGGCCAGGGCACCGCCGGTCTGGAAATTGTCGACGACCTCAAGGCGATGGGGCTTGTACCCGACGTGGTCGTGGTCACCGCCTCGGGTGGCGGACTAACCGCCGGTATTGCGCTCGCAATCCACGCGCGGGTGCCGACGGTCAAACTTTACACCGCAGAACCGCTTGGCTTCGACGACCACGCGCGCTCGTTCCGCAGCGGTCAGCGCGAGCAGAATGCCGAGCTGAGCGGTACGATTTGCGATTCACTGATGGCACGCATGCCGGGGAAACTCACCTTTGCCATCAACCGCTCGCTGGTCGGTGCCGGCGTGGTGGCAAGCGACGACGAGGTCGCCGCCGCCGTCGCGTTTGCGTTTTCCGAATTGAAGCTCGTGGTCGAGCCAGGCGGCGCCGTTGCGCTGGCCGCGCTGATGACCGGCAAGGTCGACGTCACCGGCAAGATTGCCGTCGCTGTGCTCTCCGGCGGCAACGTTGACCCGGAACTGTTCTCGCGGCTCGTCGCTTAGAGCAGATCCGGAAAAGTTGATGCCGGTTTTCCGAAAAAGATCGTGCTCCAATGAACAATCTAGACCATGATCCGATTCAACTTGATCGGATCAGGGTCTAAGGCAAGCCGCAAGAACCCCCTCGCCGCCTGGACAGCGAAGCCCCAGTTCAGTCGGCGCACCGCTCGGCCTGCCCCGCATGCGCGGGTGAGCGGCACTAAGCGCCGGCGCCCGGCAAGAAGCAGCGAATCTGCGTGCTGCCTTCCGCATCCATGTAGGGCCATACAACGGCCGGACCGTATTTGTTCGGTTCGGTGATCAGCGCCGCCTCCGGTACGAGAATCCACTCTCCGTTCAGGCGGACGCGATAGCGGCCGTCCTGCGTATCCCAATCGACGTCCTCAACTTTGACGCCGTCGGCGAATGAGCAGCACAAGCCTTTGCCGCTTGCGAGCTGATCGAACCATGCGTGAAGCGGTTCGTTGGCATAGCGGCCGTCATCACGCGCGGAAACGCCACTCGACACCAGCAAAATCATGCACAACGCTACTACCGCCAACAAAGGACCGGTGAGTCTGTGCATCGTGGCCTCCAGAAGATCGTTGTACGCCGACCAACAACGTGAAGATCGGACAGACCTGGAGAACGCATCGCCTGCGCGTCGTTGTTGATCCGCATTGACTCGTGGAAAGCAACTTCCATGCCGTCTGACGAATCACCATGATGGGAGAACACTTCTCGTTAACAGATTATGAACAAACGCGCGAGCGCCACGCTTTTGCCGACTCGCGCCAGACGCCACGACGCTGCCGCGCGGTAGCCGGGTAATCGCTAGCTGAAAAGCGCGATTAGCTCTTCGTCGCTCAACGCATGCAGTGCCGCGAGCGGATCGCGCAACGCGGCGCGCCGCGGCGTAGATGCATCCGACGTCGCGGCAGCTTGCGACACCTCATCGCCCGCTTGCACCGGATTCGGAAGCGGCAGCGCGGACCCGCCGGCCAAGGACTGAGCGCCGGTATCATTCAACCGCGCCGCCTCGGCCGGTCGTGCCGCCGCGCTGCGCGCCGTCACGCCGACGATCTGCCGCGCGAACTCGCGCAACTGTTCGGCCGCGCCACGCGCGCGCGTCTTTTCCGCATCGCTCCGCACGATCGCTGCGCCAACTTCGCGCGCGGCGGCATCCAATTCATCGCACAACACTGCCTCAACGCCGCGCTGTCGTAATGCCATTGCGACATCCTGGATTCGTTCGAACGCGAAATGAACGTCGGTCATTGAGCTTCTGTCGCTTGTCAGCTCGGCGCCGATCCGTTCGATCGCTACGGCGAGTTCGGCGAGGCCGCGAACAAAACCCTGCGCAGCTTGTGGCGCGAGGTTGTCGCGCGTGGCGGCTTCGAGAGCGGCAACGGTAGCGGCAAGCTTGTCGGCGCGTGCGCTGCGGGCAACGTATTCGGTGAGGAATTTGCGGCCGCGCGCCGTCGCCGTCAGCGCAGCATGAACGGCCTCGTAGTCCGCATCTTGGCGCGGTGTTGCCGAACTCTCCGGCACCGGCAGCGGATCGCTGGACATCGCTCCCCCGGATCGCACGCTTGAAACAGCACAATGGCTGCCACGTCGCAATCGGCTTAAATGGTCTGGCCCCGATATTCCC
>JASHSY010000271.1 GCA_030040825.1 Xanthobacteraceae bacterium | reverse complement strand
GGCACGACGATCTCGCCACCGTCCGGGATCAGATCGCCCAGGATCAAGCGGAACAGCGTCGATTTTCCGACGCCGTTGCGGCCGATCAAGCCAACCTTCGCGCCGACCGGAAGCAGCACGCTCGCCTGATCGAAGAATTTGCGGCCCCAGCCGTTGAAAACCAGATTATCGATCTGAAGCATGCCAAGTACGTCGATGTCGATTATGCGAAGGGAACGTCGCGGGCGGACGAACTTGGCGCGCGACCGGACTTGTAAGATGGTAAGCGGACCTCGAATGGCAAGCGGCAACGATGCCGGACAGGTCAAGCCGGCCCGGAATATCCGGTGCGGCGTAACCATTGTGTGAACGATGACGGCAACGATCGTAACAATATTGTTCCTGCTGGCGGTGCTGGTCGTTGTCGCCATCGCGGCGCGGCGGTTTAACACCGCGCCGTCGATCCTGCTCGTCGTCGCGGGCATCGCCGTTGCGTTTATTCCCGGTTTGCCGCTGATCGCGTTGGCGCCTGACCTGGTACTGCTCGGCATTCTGCCGCCGCTGATTTACTCAGCCGGTGTCGCCATGAGCTGGCGTGAATTCCGTTTCAACTTGCGGCCGATCACGCTGCTTGCTTTCGGTGGCGTCATCTTCACCGCTTGCGCGGTGGCGGCGGTCGCCCACTTCGTGCTCGGTATGCCGCTTGCGGTCGGTTTCGTGCTCGGCGCCATCCTGGCGCCGACCGATGCGGTGGCCCCGCTCGCCATTGTCCGCCGTCTCGGCCTGCCGCGCCGGCTCCTGGTCGTCCTCGACGGCGAAGGTCTCGCCAACGACGCCACCGCGCTCATCCTTTATCGCTTTGCGGTCGCCGCCGTCAGCACCGGGTTGTTCTCGTTCGGGGAGGCCGCCGCGACTTTCGCGCTGATCGTGGTCGGCGAGATCGCCTTTGGCATCGGCGTGGGCTGGGCAAGCCTGCGGCTGCGCCGCTGGGCGCGCGATCCGCGCGTCGAGATCACATTGTCGCTGATGACGCCCTATGTGGCATTTCTGGTCCCCGAGCATTTGGGCGGCTCCGGCGTGCTGGCTGCCGTCGCGGCGGGCCTGTTTGTAAGCTGGAACGGACCGCTGCTCATTCCGGCAGCGACACGGTTGCAAGGAATTTTTTTCTGGGATCTGATCGTCTATTACCTCGAAGGCTTCGTCTTCCTGGTGACCGGCATGCAGATGCGGGCGCTGCTCGACCAGTCGAGCACGGTCTCGCTGCGCGAGCTTGGCCTCACGCTGGCGTTGACCGTCGTGGTGATTATCGTGGCGCGGTTTGTCTGGGTTTATCCGACGGTCTATCTGCCGCGCTGGCTGAGCCCGTCGCTCCGCAAGCGCGATCCGCTGCCGCCTTGGCAGTGGTCGATCCTGCTCGGTTTCGTCGGCGTGCGGGGCGTCGTTTCGCTCGCCGCGGCGCTCGCCATTCCTTTGACAACTGTAAGCGCCGCGTCGTTTCCCGACCGCGACCTCATTCTATTCGTCACCTTCGGCGTCATTGTTGTGACGCTGGTCGGCCAGGGCCTGATGCTGCCGCCGCTGGTACGCTGGCTTGCCTTGCCGCACGACGCCGAAGACGAACGGTGGCGCGAGCAGGACGCCGAAATCACCGCGCGGCTTGAAGCGCTCAACGTGTCGCGCGACCGCATCAAGCGGCTTTCTACCGACCGCAAAATTTCCGCCGACGTTCTGGAGATCTTGCGCGGCCGGCACGATCATCGTGCCACGCAGCTGCCGCGTAACACCAAAGAAGGGCTGAAGGCTGCTGCTGCTGCTGCGGAACTGCGTGCGGAATTGATCGCCGCCGAACGTGAATATATCTATCGGCTGCTCCAGCAGGGTCAGATCACCGACGAGGCGCGCCGCCGGATCGAACGCGAGCTCGACCTCGAAGAAGAGAGCCTTGCATTCCGGCGCAGCAGCGTGGACGACCCGCCACTGTAGCCGCTTTGATGAGGTGCCGGCAGCCTGGAGCGTGCTTGCCGAGCAGCCGTCAGCGCCGTGTCCGCTTGCGTTTGCGTGGCGGTTCGCGGTCTGCCCGGCGGCGCGGCGCGAATTTCTTCCGTTGCGCAATAGCCAGCGCGCGATGAGCCCACGCCGCCAGCTCATCGGGATCGTCGTAGAGCCGCTCCGGCAAACGCCAGTAGGAGAGCGACGCGCGGCCGACGCGGCCTTTGCTCTTGGCGCGGGTGTAGACGAATGGGCGGCTGCCTTCGCGCTCGAAGTCGGGAATGCTAGTCGCGTCGACCTTGAGGAAGATCGCGCCATCGAAGATGAGGCCGAACATCAAGCCGTCGGACCAGATGCCGGCGCCGCCAAACATGCGCTTGATCGCTACCGGGCCGAACGGCGTGAACAATTCGCGGATGAATTCCGGGTCCAAACGGAAAATCCTCGGCGCTTAGCTGCCTCGCCGGACTTGATAGGAGCCGGTCGGCAGGGCGTCGGCCTCCACGATCATCTTGCCGATCGGCCACAGCGCCAGGGCGGCGAGCTTCAGATGCGCCCAGGCAAACGGGATGCCGACCAGTGTCACCGCCAAAACGATGGCGGTGATCACGTGGCCGAGCGCCAACCACCAGCCGGCGAGGATCAGCCACAGGATATTGCCGAGCAGGCCGAACGGCCCGGTGCCGAAATCGTCCTTGCCGAGAAACTCTTTGCGCGACACCGCCTTGCGACCGAACGGGAGCAAGGTATAGGAGGCAATGTTGAATGCAGCGCGCGCCCAGGGAATGCCGACGATGGTGACCGTCATGATTGCGGCGCCGATGAGCCAACCGACCGCCATCCAAAGGCCGCCAAAGACGATCCACAAAAGATTGAGCAGAAGGGACACAGGCGACATGAACTTCCTCAAAGTGGACGCGAAACAACCGGCCGATGCCACGGCGCGGCTTGCGCGCGATTTAAGCACGCAGTCCTCGATCCGCCAGCCGGTACCGGTCGAATTCCGGCCCCGCATGAGCGCGCCGTGAGAGCCAAGCGTAAGGTCCGCAGGACAAAAATCTATCTGGCGGGTCCGCTGTTCACGTTGGCCGAGCAGACGTTTAATGCGGCGCTGGCGCGTTTCCTGGAAAGCAAAGGATTCGCAGTCTGGCTGCCGCAAGAGCACGAGCCGCGGCGCAACACCGCGCAGGCAATCTTTCAAATGGACGTCGCGGCGATCGACTGGGCCGACATTGTTGTCGCCTGTATGGACGGTCCCGATCCGGACAGCGGCACCGCTTGGGAATGCGGCTATGCATATGCAAGCGGCAAGCCGATCGTCTGCTACCGCACCGATTTTCGCATTTCCGGCGACACCAAAGGCGCGCCGTACAATCTCATGCTGACGGAAAGCGCCACCTCGCGGGTCGAGCTGCGGTTCCGCACCAAACCCGATGAATTTCATCGGCGTTTGCTGGCGCACATCCGCAGAACATCGCGGCCGGTGCGAACAAAATTCAGCCGCGGCCAGAATTAGACGGCTTTACCGGCGGCCCGTTTTTACCGGTGGCCCGTTTACAGTATCTTGACCGCGATCGCGCCGATGAAGTCCCGCTTGCCGATGTCCACGCCGCAGTGGCGCAAAATATCGTAGGCCGTGGTGAGATGAAAATAGTAGTTCGGCAGCACGAAGTGGTTGAGATAGTCGGCGCCTTTCATTTGTCCGGTCTTGCCGCCGCCGAGCGGAAAGACGATGTCGCGATCGGCTGACGCATCGATCGCCTTGGCGTCCAGCGTTTTCAAATAGGCGACCGTCTTGGCGAGCCGCGCCTTGAGTTGGGCCAATGTTGTCTCGGTATCTTCGAATACGGCCGGTTCGACGCCGGCGAGGCGGGCGCTGCCGCGTCTGGCCTGATCCGTCGCCACCTGCACCTGGCGGGTGAGATTGAACATATCCGGAGCCAGCCGCATCTGGAGAAGCACCACTGGATCGAATTTCTTTGTGGCAGCGTAAGCTTCGGCTTTGTCGAGAACTGCGGACAATGCATTGAGGCCGACTTCAAAGACCGGAATAGAGGCTTGCGACATTGATAACGGCATTGCAAATCAATCCTTGATTATGGATGGCATTGCGGCGCGCGCCGACGCCAGGCGCATAGGGCGGCCGCCGCCGAGGCCGCGCTGAACTCGTCACGAAGCCGGCACTTCCACCAGCGTGTTGGTATTGTCGACGCTGTCGTACACCGACACCTGAACGACCGGATAAGCTTTCTTGATGACCAGCGCTGCCGATTGAGCCGCTTCCGAGGTTTTGTATGAACCCTTGGTTTGCCTGTCCACTTGCAGCAAATACCGGCCGGTCTCCGGCCGTTTGCGCTGGGAAAACGCTTCCTCCATTTCTTCAGTCGAATCGTCCTTCACGGGCAGTTTGATTTGGCGCGGTGCCATTCGTTGCTCCTTCGGTTATTGGGGAATAACCTCATGTAGGGGTTCCCAGCGCTAATCGCCAGCACTATCGGCGTAACCTGACGCATTTTCGCTCAGCGCACTTGAAGGACAAGCTTGCCGCGAAAGTGCCGGCCTTCGCTCACGCGATGGGCTTCGGCAGCCTGCGACAGCGGATAAAGCTTGATCTCGGGTGGACGCACGGCGCCGGCCGTGACTAATTCGACGACGCGCTCAAGCGGTGCGCGGGCGCGGCTGACCGCCGGACGGAGCGCGGTTACGTCGCTGCGTTCGGGCTTCGGCGCTTGCGGCCCAGAGGCGATGAAGGCGGCGCGTCCGCCCGGCTTGAGCACTGCGAAGGATTTCCGTGCCACGTCGCCGCCGACGGTGTCGAACACCGCGTCGCAATCGCTCACGGCTTTGGTAAAATCGGTCGCGGTGTAGTCGATCGCTTGGTCGGCGCCGAGGCTGCGGACATAATCGATATTCGCCGCGCTGGTTGTGGTCACCACATGAGCGCCGAGATGCTTGGCAAGTTGAATGGCAAAGCCGGCTACGCCGCCGGCGCCGCCTTGAATGAGGATGGTCT
The DNA here is from genome assembly GCA_030040825.1 of Xanthobacteraceae bacterium. Taxonomy (GTDB): domain Bacteria; phylum Pseudomonadota; class Alphaproteobacteria; order Rhizobiales; family Xanthobacteraceae; genus BOG-931. Next base: position 416 of record JASHSY010000271.1, on the reverse strand, counting down.
CGCCGCGCTTGAGCTGCAAGCAGTCCTCCAGCGATCGGATTGCGGTGAGCCCGGCGAGCGCCAATGCAGCGGCGTCCGGGTGCGACAACGACGGCGGCTTCCTGGCAATGATCGCCGCCTTGATCGCGACTTTCTCGCAGTAGGTGCCTTCATGGCCGCCTTCGAGCACGCCGAATACGGCGTCGCCCACCGTCAGATCGGCGCCGTTGCCGACGGCGGCGATGCTGCCGGAGAAGTCCCGCCCCAAGATCAGCGGGAATTTGTACTGCGCATATTCGCCGGCGCGCACCTTCCAATCGGCGGCGTTGACGCTTGCCGCAGCGACATCGACCACGACTTCGCCTTGACCGGGCGTCGGATCCGGCAAGTCGCCGTAACGCATCACGTCCGGGCCGCCGAATTGTTCGATGAAAACC
>JASHSY010000270.1 GCA_030040825.1 Xanthobacteraceae bacterium | reverse complement strand
CGAGTAGATACCAAGAATGAGCGTCAACCAGTTGCGAGCCGGTGTTCGGGCCACCGACGGATTGAGAATAATTTTGATGCTTGTCTTAGCCTGGTGCGCGGAGTGGGGCATGTCTGCTTAGGGTCGTTCAGGTCGATTGATCGTCGCGACAGGACGTCCGCTCTTGGTCTGATAGCGATCGCACCGTCGATGAGTGAGGTGCAGCATGGCGCGTCAAGACACATCGCTACTTGCCATTTTTAGGTGGGTATTTGGCTGGGTAGCGGCAATTTCCTAACTGGCGGTTTTGCGGTAATGTCTGCATGTTAGTGGAGGGGATCGGATTCCTCCACGGCATTAATAGATGCGCGCAGAAGTCACTTGAAGTTCTTCCGAACCCTGACACGGCCTATTAGGCGGCATCGTCATTAAAGCCGGCGGGCAGGAGGCAATTGCAAATCAGGTGACGATCCCCGTAAGCGTTGTCGATTCGATTGACCGGGCACCAATACTTGTCGCCATCCAGCCCTGCCGGATAACAGCCTAGGGCTCGCGAATAGGGTTTCTTCCATTCTTCGTCGGCGAGGTCGAACGCAGTATGCGGGGCATTTTTCAGCGGGTTGTCGCTTCTCGACATGCGTCCTGTTTCGATCTCACGGATTTCTTGCCGAATTGCGATTACAGCGTCGCAGAAACGGTCGAGCTCGGCTTTCGATTCCGATTCAGTCGGCTCGATCATCAATGTGCCGGGCACCGGAAAGCTCACGGTCGGCGCATGGAAGCCATAGTCGATCAGGCGTTTCGCAATGTCGTCGACCGAGATGGCCGCGGTGTCCTTGAACGGCCGCACGTCGATGATGCATTCATGGGCGACGCGATTGTTTTTGCCCTTGAACAGCAGTCGATAATGCGGTTGCAGCCGGCAGGCGATGTAGTTGGCGTTCAATATGGCGGTCTTCGATGCCTGGGTCAGGCCGTCTCCGCCCATCAGCAGCATGTACGCCCATGCGATCGTCAGAATCGATGCCGAACCGTATGGCGTCGCCGCGACAGGGCCGACGGGAGCCGGGTCGCCCGTGAGGTGCGGATGTGACGGCAGATAGGGGGCCAAATGGGCTTTGACGCCAATCGGTCCCATGCCGGGTCCGCCGCCGCCGTGGGGAATGCAAAACGTCTTGTGCAAGTTGAAATGGCTCACGTCGGCGCCATAGTCTCCTGGGCGTGCGAGCCCAACCTGCGCATTGAGATTGGCTCCGTCGAGATAGACTTGGCCGCCGTTCGCGTGGACGATTTCGCAAATGGATCGGATTGAATCCTCAAACACGCCATGTGTTGAGGGATAGGTGATCATGATCGCGGCGAGCCGGTCGGCCAATTTCTCGGCTTTGCCGCGAAGATCGACCAGGTTCACGTTGCCATCGGCGTCGCAGCCAACGGGAATGACATCCATGCCGGCCATGTGCGCCGAGGCTGGATTGGTGCCATGCGCAGACGTTGGGATCAGGCACAGCGTGCGGGCATGTTCGCCGCGGGCGCGGTGATAGGCGCGAATGGCGAGCAACCCGGCAAATTCGCCTTGCGCGCCGGAATTGGGTTGCAGCGAAATGGCATCATAGCCGGAGATCGCGCGCAGCTTGGCCTCGAGGTCGGCGATCATCTCCGCGTAGCCTTGCGTCTGCTCGCCGGGCGCAAACGGATGCAGATCGGCAAAGCCGGGCCACGTCAGGGGCATCATCTCGGCGGTGGCGTTGAGTTTCATCGTGCAGGAACCCAACGGAATCATCGTTCGGTCGAGCGCCAGGTCGCGGTCCGCCAATCGGCGCAAGTAGCGGAGCATCTGTGTTTCGGATCGATGGTCCGCGAATACCGGATGAGTCATGAATGCGCTGGTGCGACATAGCGCGCCCGGAAGAGCCGGCGCCACGTCCTTGGCAACTGCGGCAAACGAGCGGCTATTGTCGTCTGTTGCAACCGAAGCTTTAACACCGAATGCGGCCCAGACGGCTTCGACAATCTCCGCCGTCGTCGTTTCGTCGCAACTGATTGCCAATCGTGCGTCGAGCCGGCGCAAATTGATGCCGTGCGCCAGCGCGCGTGCGAGAATGGTTTCCGTTTCCGCGCCGGTGTCGACCGAGATGGTGTCAAAATATTGCGAGACCGGAATGGTCCAGCCGCGATTTTGAAGCCCGCGCGCCAAGGTCGCCGCCGTGTGCGCCACCCGCGAAGCGATCTGACGCAGCCCGTCCGCCCCGTGATAGACGCCGTACATCGACGCAAGGACCGCCGGTAAGACCTGCGCGGTGCAGATGTTGGACGTGGCTTTTTCGCGCCGGATGTGCTGCTCACGGGTCTGCAGCGCCAGCCGGTAGGCCGGGCGTCCACGGCAGTCGACGCTCAAACCGACGATGCGGCCTGGCAGCTCCCGCCGAAAAGCTGATTTTGCCGCGATGAACGCGGCGTGGGGACCGCCGTAGCCCATGGGGACGCCCAAACGCTGCGTCGAGCCAACCGCGATATCCGCGCCGAGCTCGCCCGGGGGCGTAAGTAGCGTCAGCGCCAGTGGATCGGTCGCGATAATGGTCAATGCCTCGGCGGCGTGCAGTCGCCTGATCACTTCGCGATAGTCGCGAATGTGGCCGGATGAGCCCGGATATTGCAAAATGGCGCCGAAAACGGAGCCCGGATCGAGATCGGCGGCCGGATCGCCGACCAGGATGGTCCAGCCAAGCGGCTCGGCGCGTGTTTGGATCACCGCCACGGTCTGCGGATGGCAGTCGCGGTCGACAAAAAACGCGCAAGCCTGCGAAGGCGCGAGGCGCCGCGCCATTGCCATCGCTTCAGCCGCGGCGGTTGCTTCATCGAGCAAAGATGCATTGGCGATTTCGAGGCCGGTGAGGTCGGCAATCATAGTCTGGAAGTTCAACAGCGCCTCAAGGCGGCCCTGGCTGATCTCCGCCTGATACGGCGTGTAGGCCGTGTACCAGGCGGGATTTTCCAGCACGTTGCGTTGAATGACCGGCGGCAGGTGCGTGCCGTAATAGCCTTGGCCGATCAACGAAACCATCACCTGGTTGCGCGCAGCAACTCCGCGCATTTGCGCTAGGAGCCTCGGTTCGGACAGCCCCGCTCCGAGGCTCAGCGGCTGGGTTTGGCGGATGTCGCCCGGCATCGCTTCGTGAACGAGCGCATCCACGCTCGGCGCGTTCACGACCTGCAGCATCCGCCGCACGTCGTGCAGCTGCGGCCCGATGTGGCGCTGCGCAAAACTGAACGGATCGAACCCCCGTTCCGCCGCACTTACGTCTATTGACGACCGCTTTGGCCTGTTTGACTGCATGTTATGCCTCTGACGCCAGCCGCGCCTTGTAGGACTTCTCATCCATGAGGGATTGGATTTCGGTGGGATCGGCAATCTTCAACTTGAAGAACCAGCCATTGCCCAGCGGATCCGAATTGACGATCGTAGGATCTGCCACGATCGACTCGTTGGTCTCGACGATTTGGCCGCTGATCGGAGCGTAGATGTCGGACGCGGCCTTGCACGATTCCACCACGGCGGCCAGCGCGCCTTTTTCGAAGCTTTTACCGGACACCGGCAACTCGACAAAAACCAAGTCGCCGAGCTGCTCCTGAGCGTGTTCCGTGATGCCGACGACCGCAATGTCGCCGTCAATGCGAAGCCACTCGTGATCGTCCGTGAATCTCAGCATGGTCGATTACTCCTGATGGATGCGCCTGTAGCGATGCGGAATGAACGGCAGATCGGTCACATCGACCGGCACGCGACTGCCGCGTACTTCGGCAAACACGCGCGTGCCAAGTGCCGAGAGCGCCCGCGGCAGGTAGCCCATGGCAACCGGGCCGCCGACCGAAGGTCCGAATCCGCCCGATGTCACCCTACCGACGGGGTCGGGTGCGGATGGGGCGGCAAACAGCAAAGTAGCGCCGCGCACCGGCATGCTGCCTGGTGCACGCAGGCCGACGCGCCGTCGCTGCGGACCTTGATCGAGTTGCGACAACACGATCTCCGCACCGGGAAATCCGCCCGCCCGGTCGCCAGCCCGGCGGCGGGTCTTCGGAATTGCCCATTCCAGCGCGGCCTCTACCGGCGTCGTGTTCTCGTCGAGATCCGAGCCATAGAGGCAAAGGCCGGCCTCGATCCGCAAGCTGTCGCGCGCGCCAAGACCGGCCAATGAAACGCAAGTATTGTCCAGAAGAACACGCGCCAGCATCGCCGCATCAGCGGCCGCGACGCTGATCTCAAAACCGTCCTCGCCGGTGTAACCGGACCGGGTTACGACGCAGGCGTTACCCGCGATCATGATCGCACGCGCATCCATGAAGCGCATGGCGGCGATATCCGGCGCGAAGCGGACCAACACACTCTCCGCTTCAGGTCCCTGCAGCGCCAGCAAAGCGCGATCGTCCAGCACGTCAACCGCGCAGACGCGGGCAAGCGCCGTGCGCAAGGACTGTGCGTCGATCGCCTTCCTGCTGGCGTTGACGACCAGGACAAACCGATCGCCGCAATTGGCGATCATCAGATCATCGACGACGCCGCCCTGGGCGTTGGTCAAAAACGCATAGCGCTGCCGCCCAGTCGCCAGCCCAACGACATCGGCTGGTACGAGCCGTTCGAGCGCCACTGCAATATCCGCAAGCGTTCCGTTGTGCGGCCGCAACGCGATCTGACCCATATGCGAGACGTCGAATAGAACTGCATGGGCGCGCGCATGAAGATGCTCCTTCATGATGCCAAGCGGGTACTGGATTGGCATTTCGTGGCCCGCGAAGACGCCCATGCGTGCACCGCTGGCGACGTGCAGATCGTAAAGCGGTGTACGTTTGAACGCGGCGTGCTGAGCGGCGGCAGGTGCAGTCATCGAATGACCGACAGCGTGCCGTGGGATGCGCTCGCCAATGAAGCAACGCCGCGCAACGGCTGTGTGCCACAAGGGGCTCTGGGATGCGAATAGCGGTCAGGAAACGGCGACATCGGGCACCTCCATCGGTTCGAACCGATCGTTGGGTGCCCCCTCCGTATTTTTGCCTGAGAACGTTATTCCGTCGGCGGACGCGCAGCATCTCCGTCAGGAGAGACGCGCCTCTTTCCAGAGTCTATGTTCATTGCGCGGTTCGTGTGCCTGAGAGTTTCCGGGGCGGTTGCTCCTTCGGCGCCGGCTCGGAGCCGGTCTCTCCCGCTGCAATGCGTATGTCGGGAGTGTTATCTCCTCTGCTTCGAGGCGCACTGTGTAATGGACCGCGCGTGATTTGTCACCCG
>JASHSY010000269.1 GCA_030040825.1 Xanthobacteraceae bacterium | reverse complement strand
TTTCAATTTTATCGCTTTCCTGGTTTTTGGCGTTCACGTCGCGCGAACGGTCGGCGTCGGCATTGTCTCAGCCGACACCATCGACGCGCAGGTGATTTTCGGTGCGCTCACCGGTGCGATCATATGGAATCTCATCACTTGGGCGGTTGGGATCCCGTCCAGCAGTTCGCATGCACTGATCGGCGGACTGGTCGGGGCCGGCCTGACGAAAGCAGGCGTCGGCGCTATCGTCTGGGGCGGCCTGCTGACCACCGGCGCGTTCATCGTATTGTCGCCCCTGTTCGGCTTTTTCGTCGCCTTGGCTTTGATCCTCGCTGTGTCCTGGGCTTTTGCGCGGACCAATCCGCGCGCTGTCGAGCCGGTTTTCCAGTGGCTTCAGTTTGCGGCGGCATCCCTCATCTCGCTCGGTCATGGCGGCAACGACGCGCAGAAGACCATGGGCATCATTGCCGTGCTGCTGTTTTCGCAAGGCAGGCTCGGCAGCGAGTTTTACGTGCCGTTCTGGGTCGTCATAGCGTGCCAGGCTGCCATCGGACTTGGCACGCTGATCGGCGGCTGGCGGATTGTCCGGACGGTGGGATCGAAAATTACCCGAATGACGCCGGTGCAGGGCTGTTGCGCCTCGGCCGGCGGCGCCATCATGCTGTTCGCTGCAACGTATTTGGGGATTCCCGTCTCCACCACTCACACCGTGACAGGCGCGATTATCGGCGTGGGCGCAGCGCGCAAAGTCTCCGCCGTCCGCTGGAATATTGCGGCCAACATCGTGATCGCCTGGATTGTCACGCTGCCGGCCTCAGGCGCGATGGCCGCACTGTGCTATGCCGTTGTCAGGTTCGTTTCGCATTAAACGAAATAGCGGCACGCGACCCGCACCGCGCCCGTCTCAGCTTGAACCATGTGGCTTAATTTGGAGCGGGCGAAGGGATTCGAACCCTCGACCCCAACCTTGGCAAGGTTGTGCTCTACCCCTGAGCTACACCCGCATCCGCAAAGGGTAACGCCACGGCCCAATTACTTCGATCAGCTTGGGCCGCGGGGCAAGCTATGCCAAAGACCTAAACGCTTTGCAACCGCGCCTGCCCGGCCTATGAAACTCGTGATGCCCGCATCGCCGGACGAGCTTTTTGCTTATTTGGACAGTCTCGGCATTGCCCACAAGACCGTCACCCACCCGCCGGTGTTCACGGTTGAGGAGGCGCGCACGCTGCGCGGTAAGCTTGCCGGCGGCCACACCAAGAACCTGTTCCTGCGTGACAAGAAGGGCGCGCTGTTCCTGGTGGTGGCGCCGGAAGATGCGAGCATCGAGCTCAGATCGCTGCACCGGCTGTTGGGTGCGTCGGGGCGTTTCTCGTTCGGCTCGGCGGAACTCCTGCGCGAAACGCTTGGCGTGGAGCCCGGCTCGGTCACCCCATTTGCGGCGATCAACGACAAGGCCGGCCGGGTCACTGTCATTCTCGACGCAGCGATGATGGCGAACGAGACGCTGAATTTTCATCCGCTCGCCAATACCAGAACCACGACGATTTCCCGCGACGGCCTGCTTAAATTCCTCGACGCGGCCGGGCATCCGCCCCGCGTCGCGCCGGTTTCGGTGTAACCCGCCCGACACGAGCCGATTGCATTCGGACCGCATATGCCCATTTAATGAAGCGAAACGGGCAATTGCGGCTCCCACGAGCCAAAAAGGAAGGCGTATCAAGGCGATGTTGCAGCAAACCCAGCCTGCCGCAGCGGATGCGCTGGTCAAGGAGACGACCACGCAGAGCTTCGTGAAAGATGTCCTCGAAGAATCGAAGCAGCAGCCGGTATTGGTCGATTTCTGGGCGCCATGGTGCGGCCCGTGCAAACAGCTCACGCCGATCCTTGAAAAGGCGGCACGCGCCGCCAAGGGCAAGGTCAAGCTCGTCAAAATGAATATCGACGAGCATCCGCAAGTCGCCAGCCAGATGGGCATCCAGTCGATTCCGGCCGTAATCGCCTTCGTCAACGGCCAGCCGGCCGACGGCTTTATGGGCGCGTTGCCAGAGAGCCAGGTCATGGCGTTCCTCGAACGCCTCACCAAAGGCAGCATCGGCAGCGAGACCAAGGATCTGCTCAACGCCGCCGAGACGGCTTTGGCCGAGGGCGATGCCGCCGGTGCGGCCGCACTCTACGCGCAGCTTCTTGCCGAGGACAACACCAACGTGGCGGCGCTCGCCGGATTGGCGCGTTCGCACGTCGAGGTCGGCGCTCTTGACCAGGCGCGGCAGACGCTGGCCATGATCCCGGAAGCAAAGCGCAACGATCCGGCGGTCGCCGCGGCGCAAGCAGCGCTGCAGCTTACCGAACAGGCGAAAGCAGTCGGCCCGCTCGCCGAACTGGAACTGAAGGTTGCCGCCAACCCGACCGATCATCAAGCGCGGTTTGACCTCGCGCTGGCGCTCAACGGCAAGGGCCGACGGCTCGACGCTGTCGAACAGCTCATGACTATCGTCAAGCGCGACCGTAAATGGAATGACGACGGCGCCCGCAAACAGCTGGTGCAGTTTTTCGATGCGTGGGGTCCGACCGACGAAGCCACCATCGAGGGGCGCAAGCGGCTGTCCTCGGTCCTGTTCGCTTGAGCCCGCACCGTCACACCCTGAGGTGCGAGCCATGAGCGCGTTTACGCGCGTCTTCGGGGCGCTATCGCGAGGCTCGAAGGGCGACGGCCCGCAGCGGCATCCTTCGAGGCCCGTCCAGTGCGCGGGCACCTCCGGATGAAGGGCAATGGCAGGCGGAGTATGGCATGTCCATTAATGCGATCTACAAGGGGCCTGACGACCTCCCCGGCGTGATCGCGATCTTTCCGCTGCCGGGCGCACTGCTGCTGCCACGCGGACAAATGCCGCTCAACATTTTCGAGCCGCGCTATCTGGCGATGATCGACGACGCCATGCGGTCCGGCACCCGCTTGATCGGGATGATCCAGCCCGATCCGGTCCACGCCGGACCTGATCCAAACAAGCCGCAGCTGTTCCAGGTCGGCTGTGTCGGCCGCATCACTCAACTCGCCGAGAGTGGCGACGGCCGCTACCTGATCCAGCTTACCGGCATTTCCCGCTTCCGCGTCGAGCAGGAACTCGCCCTCGGCACGCCATACCGGCAGTGCCGCGTGACCTATGCGCCATTTGTTGCGGACTTCACCGCACGCAAAGGCGAGGACGAGGTCGACCGCAAGACGCTGCTGCGCACGCTTGCCGAATTCCTCAAGGTCAACAATCTCAAAGCCGACTGGGAAGGGATCGAAAACGCCCCGAACGAAGCTCTGGTCAATGCGCTGGCGATGATGTCGCCTTACGGGGCCGCCGAAAAGCAAGCGCTACTCGAAGCCCCGGATTTGAAAACCCGTGCCGAGATTCTCGTCGCCGTCACCGAGATCGAACTGGCCAAAGGCGAAAGCGGCGAGACGCCGCTGCAGTAGATCGTCATTGCGGGGCGCTTAGCGACGACCCTCCTACGCTCGCTCTGCGAGCTTCGGACGGTACGAGCCTGCCGAAGCGCGGAGCGCGTGGGCCGGAAGCAATCCAGGGGATGCGGCAAAGGCTGGATTGCTTCGCTTCGCTCGCAATGACTAAAAGTGGTACGCAAGAGTAGGCTAAGCTGGAGATTCAGCATGTCATCCGATCATCCCGCCGACACGATCGATCCTAAGCTTTTGGAGATTCTGGTCTGCCCGGTGACGAAGACGCCACTCGAATATGACGCCGGCAAGCAAGAATTAATCTCGCGTGCGGCCAAACTTGCTTATCCGATCCGCGACGGCATCCCGATCATGCTGCCCGAAGAGGCGCGCCGGATCGATTAATCGGTCATGGCCGGGCCTGTCCCGGCCGTCCACGTCTTAACGGTCAATCATCGTGGTCAATCATGCGAAGACGTGGATGCCCGGCGCAAGGCCGGGCATGACGCAAAGAAGGACGAAGAAGGAAATTAATGATCAAGATCTGGGGACGCAACACATCGGCGAACGTGCAGAAAGTGATTTGGGCGATCGGCGAGATCGGCCTGCCGCACGAGCGCATCGATATTGGCGGGCCGTTTGGCGGCAATCGCGAGGCCGCCTATCTCGCCATGAATCCGAATGGGCTGGTGCCGACGCTGGAAGAAGAAGACGGCTTCCTGCTGTGGGAATCCAACTCCATCGTGCGCTACCTCGCCGCCAAGCATCGGGCTGCCGTGCTCGAACCCGCCGATCTGCGGGCGCGTGCACGCGCCAGCGCGTGGATGGATTGGCAACTCAGCGTGCTTGGGCCGGCGATCTTCCAAGCCTTCTGGGGCCTGATCCGGACATCGCCCGAAAAGCGCAATCACGCGGCGATCGAAGAATCGAAAAGGCGTACGACTGAGGCGATCGCGCTGCTCGATGCCGAACTCGGCAAGTCGGCGTTCGTTGCCGGCGACGCGTTTTCGTACGGCGACATCCCGCCGGCGGTCATGGCCAACCGCTACCGTCAACTGGTGCCGGAACGGCCAGCGTTTCCGAATTTCGAGCGCTGGTACACCGCAATTGCCGCGCGGCCTGCCTACAAGGCCCAGGTCGCCGCGGTGAAGCTCGCGTGACTTTCCATCGTCATCCTGAGGTGGCCGCCAGAAGCGCGTTTACGCGCGTCTTCCACGCGCTATGGCGGCCCTCGAAGGATGCGGCTGAGGCATCTGGGCCGCCGCCCTTCGAGGCTCCCTAACGCTCGCACCTCAGGGTGACGGAAATTACTCCGCCGCTGCGCGCGCAACCGTGTTCTGGCTCGAGGCGATGTAGTCCATCGCCGCCTGGACGCCGCCTTTCTTGTGCGGCACGCCGGCAAGCGTCAGCGTCATTTCGGCGGCCCCGAGCGCGCCGATCAGCGTCGCATCGTTGATGTCGCCAAGATGCCCGATGCGGAAATATTTCTTCACATACGGACCGAAGCTTGCGCCGTAGGAAATATTGAACGTATTGAGAGCGACGCCGCGGAACTGATCGGCGTCGTGCCCGTCGGGCAGCAGCACGGCGGTGACGGTCGGCGAGTAATACTTCGGATCGCGGCAGAGGATTTCCAGACCCCAGGCGCGCACGGCGCGCCGCGTTGCCTCGGCCAGCCGGTCGTGGCGGGCGAACACGTTATCGAGCCCCTCCTCGTGCAGCATCGTGATCGAGGTATCCAGCCCGTACAGCATCTGCGTCGCCGGCGTGTAAGGAAAGTAACCGTTCTTGTACATCGTCAGCATATCGTCCCACTGGAAGAACGATCGCGGCAATTTGGCGGTCTTGGATGCGCGCAATGCTTTCTCGCTGACTGCGTTGAACGACATGCCTGGCGGCAACATCAATCCCTTTTGCGCGCCACCGATGCTGACATCGACGCCCCACTCGTCGTGGCGGTAGTCGGTCGAAGCAAGCGAAGAAATGGTGTCGACCAGAAGCAGCGCCGGATGCCCGGCGGCGTCGATCGCCTTGCGGATTTCGGCGATTGACGACATGCAGCCGGTCGCGGTCTCGCTGTGCACCACGCAGACCGCCTTGATCTCCTGCGCCTTGTCCTTGCGCAAATGCTCTTCGATAACTTTCGGATCGGCGCCGACGCGCCAGTCGGTCTTGATGAATTCCGGCTTTAATCCCAGCCGCTCGGCCATGACTTTCCACAGTGTGGCGAACTGGCCGGTCTCGACCATCAGCACACGGTCGCCGGGGGAAAGCGTGTTGCTGAGCGCTGCTTCCCAGGCGCCGGTGCCGGTCGCGGTATAGATGATCACCGGTTGCGTGGTTTTGAAGATCGTTTTGATGCCTTCGAGTACGCGCTTGCCGAGCTTGGAGAATTCCGGTCCCCGCTGATCGATCAGCGGCATGTCAATCGCCCGCAGAACGCGGTCAGGAACCGGTGTCGGTCCAGGGATCTGCAAAAAATGGCGCCCAGGCTGGCGCGAAGCATTCTGCGGCATTGGTCGAAACTCCTTCGGACGTGCTTACGGTCCCCGGCCACGCCTGTCCGAAGGCGTACGGCTGACCTTTGATCCCCGAATGGCTCACGCCGGTCAAGTGCTCTCGTTGTCGCCTTATTTTTCGGGCGTCAAGGCGCTTTCGTGCCAACGCCGTAGCGCCAAATAATTCAGCAACGAAAGCAAGTAAAAGATCACGATACCGGCGACCGAGAGCAGCAGCAGTGCCGCGAACATGCGCGGGATATTAAGCCGATAGCCGGATTCGGCGATCCGATATGCCAGACCCGAGCCGGCGCCCGCGGAGCCTGCGGCAATTTCCGCCACCACCGCGCCGATCAGCGACAACCCGCCGGCAATGCGCAGACCGCCGAGCATGTAAGGCAGCGCCGACGGCAGTTTCAGCCGCCACAACGTCTCGCCACGCGACGCGCCGTAGAGCGCAAACAGATCGGCAAGATTGCGGTCGACCGAGTTGAGCCCGAGGGTCGTGTTCGCCAGCACCGGGAAGAAGGCGACAATCCACGCGCAGGCGAGCACGGCCAAGTGCTGCGGCAGGTAGATCAACAACAGCGGCGCGATGGCGACAACCGGCGTCACCTGCAGAATTACCGCGTAGGGGTAGAGCGAATATTCGATCAGCCGCGATTGGCTGAACAATATCGCAAGCCCGACGCCGCCGGCGGCCGCAAGTACAAAACCCTCGAATGTCGTGGCGAGCGTAACCAGCAGTGAATGCGCGAGCAAAGACCAGTCGGCGACGAGGGTTTGCGCGATCCGCCCCGGTGCGGGCAACACGTAGGGCGGGATGTTCGCCAACCGTACAGCCAATTCCCAAATCGCCAGTCCGAGCACCAGCACAATGATCGGCAAAGCAACGCGTAACGCCTGCTCGCGGCGATCGCGGTCGGGCCGATGCGCGCTCATGCCTGGCCTCCCGCCGCCATCGCCTGCGCCAGCGTTTGCGAGGCTTGGCGGCAGAAGCCGGCGTATTCGGCCGAGGTGCGGAAACTCTCCTCGCGCGGATAGGGCGCGTCGACAGCGACTTCCCGGAACACGCGCCCGGGCCGCGCCGCCATCACCACCACGCGGCTCGACAGATAGACCGATTCGAAAACCGAATGAGTGACGAAGACGACGGTCGTGCGCAATGCCTGCCACATCCGCAGCAAATCGTCATTGAGCTTAAAGCGCGTGATCTCGTCCAGCGCCCCGAACGGCTCGTCCAGCAACAACAGCTGCGGCTCGGTGACCAGCGCCCGCGCGATCGAGACGCGCATGCGCATACCGCCGGACAGTTCGCGCGGAAAGGCGCCGCCGAACTGGCGCAGGCCGACGCGCTCAAGCACCGCCTCGACCCGCTCGGCCGTTTTTGCCGGCAGCATGCCTTTGAGCTTGAGCGGCAGCGCGATGTTGTTGAAGACCGAAGCCCACGGCATCAGCGTCGGCTCCTGGAACACAAAGCCGATCCGGTTTTGCTGCTGGATACCGTTCGCCGGCGACCATTCAACCTGGCCGCTGGTCGGTTCGCTTAAGCCCGCGATGATCCGCAACGCCGTCGATTTACCGCAGCCGGACGGCCCGAGCAGCGCGACGAACTCTCCCGGCTGAACAGCCAAGTCGAGTCCGGCAAGCGCCGCCACGCCGTTGGGAAACGTCTTACCGACGTTGCGCAGCGCCACCAGGGGAGTGGAAGAAATAGCGGCCACTTCGGGACGACGACGATCACTGGTGTTTCGGTCGCAGGTCTAACCCGACCTTCTTGTCGACAAATTGCAACGTATAGGATTTACGGTAATCGAGGCCGGCTTTTACCACACCCGCCCGCACCATCTCGTCGAAGAAATTCTTGACCCGCGAATCGGTCATGGCGCCGAGCCCGAGCGTCAACGCATCGCCGGAATCGACGATGCCATATTCCTTCATTTTCGCAACCGAGTAGGCGAGCAGTGCGTCGGTCATTTCCGGGTTTTGCTTTTTGATCAGCGCGTTGGCCGGCGCATTGTCGCCGTAGATATAATTATACCAGCCGACGATCGATGCATCGACGAAACGCTGCACGATGGAAGGCTTTTTCTCGATGATTTCGCGGCGGGTCTCGATCAGCGTCGAATAGCCGGCAAAACCTTCATCGGCGAGCAGGAAGACTTTCGGCTTGAACCCGGCCGCCTTCTCAATGGCGAACGGCTCGGACGTCACATAGCCCTGCATGGCGCTGTTTTTGTCGGCGAGGAACGGCTGCGGATTGAAGGTGTAAGGCTTGATCTGGCTGTCCTTGAAACCGTAGTCGGCACGTAGCCACTGGAAATAGCTCGACATGCCTTCCGGCGAGACAAAGATCGTCAGCTTTTTCAGATCGGCGAGTTTGTCGATGCCGCGGTCGGGATGGACGATCAGCACCTGCGGGTCTTTCTGAAACATCGCCGCAACGTCGACGATCGGCACGTTTTGCGCGACCGCATCGAAACTCTCCAACGTGTTGGCGCTGATGAAGAAGTCGAGCTTGCCGACGGTCATCAGGATGCGGTTGTTGGTGTTCGGCCCGCCGGGCACAATAGTCACATCGAGTCCGTATTTGCGATATGTGCCGTCGGCAAGCGCCTGGTAGAAGCCGCCATGTTCGGCTTCGGCAACCCAATTGGTGCCGAAAGTGACCTTGTCGAGCGCCTGCGCGGATACCGTCCCGCCTGCGACGAGACAGCCAGCGAGCCAGGCGAGACCTATCCAATACGTTGACGCAAGCGGCATGGTTGCTCCTTTCCACGCACCAGTCGAGAATATGGGAAGCGGACGAAATTAGCGAGACACGCAATGAATCTGCCGAAGCACGACTGGATGGAGATGACATGGCGCGAGATCGAAAGCGCCGGCGCCGCCGCCGCACGCTGGATCGCCGTGCTGCCCTTGGCGGCGGTCGAGCAGCATGGGCCGCATCTGCCGCTGGGCGTCGATAGCTTCATTGCCGAGTCCTATCTCAGCCGCGTGCGTGACATACTTCCCGAAGTGCTGCCGGTCACCTTTCTGCCGGTACAAAAGATCGGCGTTTCGGTCGAACACATCGCCTATCCGGGCACGCTGACTGTTTCGGCGGCAACCGCGATCGCGACCTGGACCGAGATCGGCGAGAGCCTCGCCCGTGCCGGATTGCGCAAGCTTGTGTTGATCACCAGCCACGGCGGCAATGTCGCCGCCATGGAATCGGTGGCGCGCGATTTGCGCGCCAGCCGCGACATGCTTGCAGTCACTGTCGGCTGGCACCGGTTCGGCTATCCTGACGGCACGTTCTCACGCGAGGAGAAACGGCACGGCATTCACGGCGGTGATATCGAAACGTCGTTGATGCTTGCCGCCAAGCCGCAGATGGTACACGCGGCGCAAGCGCCAAGGGCTACGCCGGCAACCGTTGCCATGGCTGAGGAATTCAAATGGCTCGGCGCTCACCGGCCGGCCGGTTTTGCCTGGATGACCCAGGATCTCAACGACAGCGGCGCGATCGGCGACGCGACACTGGCGACCGCGGGCAAGGGCGAAGCGGCGCTCGCGCACGGTGCGCAAGCCTTCGTGGAACTCCTGCGCGAGATTGATCGTTTTGATCTTGGTCGGTTGCACGACGGACCGCTGCCGACCCGCATCTAAGCGTCACGTCGCCTTCGCCAAAGGCTCTACTTCTCAATGGTTTACTTGGCATTTGCGCGTGATGAATCCGCTGCAATTCTATCAGCAATTGTAAGGGACCCGATATGAGCACCAATCAGAAATCCGTGCGAGCGCCGCTGGCCACGCCGACCGACCTCAAATCGAATGCGATCAAGGACATTTCCGGCGCGCTCAATGCGCTGCTCGCCGACGTGTTCGCTCTATACATCAAAACCAAAAACTTTCACTGGCATATGTCCGGCTCGCATTTCCGCGACTACCACCTGTTGCTTGACGAACAGAGCGACCAGATTTTCGCGATGACCGACGATATGGCCGAACGGGTTCGCAAGATCGGCGGCACGACGATCCGCTCGATCGGCCATATCGAGCGCCTTAAACGCATCGCGGATAACGATGCCGACTACGTGACAGCCGAGGACATGCTGGCCGAGTTGCGCGATGACAACAAGCAACTGACGGCCGCCATGCGCGAGACGCACGATTTGTGCGACGAGCACGAAGATGTCGCAACGACCAGCCTCCTGGAGAACTGGATCGACGAGACCGAGCGCCGCACCTGGTTCCTGTTCGAGGCCACGCGTAACCGGGGCTGAGGTCCGACCCCGATCGCCCTCATGCCGCGATCTTCACGTATTCGAAATCGCCGGGCTTGTTGTCGATGCCGAGCCGCGGCGGCGCGATCCAGCTGGCGAACTTGCCCGGTTCGGTCACCGGGTTCATCAGGCTGACGATGAAATCGCCGTCATCCTTCGACGGCAGCCATTTGCCGATCTCGCGGTTCCAGGTCGCGTCGTCGACGAGCACGCCCGCCGGCGATACTTTAACATCCTTGAATTCGCCGATCTGGCGATGAAAACCGACGTGCGGCAGCGTGAATTGGAACGCTACGCCGGTCTTGCCGATCGCTTTGTTCCAGCGATCGATGCCGCGCTGGCAGTCGGCGGTGTAGTCGTCGCGCAGCCGCATATTGACCGCAGTGAGCGCCGGCTCGTCGATCCGCTTGATTTCGCCATCGATCAGCTTGAGCACCGGATAGGTCGAATGCTCCAGTCGGTGATCGTCGTCGATCTTGGTCTCCTGGAAACGGCCCTTGAGGCTCGCATTGAACGAGTTGGCCGCGTTGGTCGAGACCTCCGACCCAAACAAATCGAGCGACAATGAATAGTGCAGATTGAGTTTCTTTTGAATGGTCGGCAGGTCGATGACGCCGAGCTTGCGCACTTTATCGATTTCATTCGGGTCTTCGAT
>JASHSY010000268.1 GCA_030040825.1 Xanthobacteraceae bacterium | reverse complement strand
GCCATCACCATCAGCCGGGCGCCGAGCCGCGCCAACGTATCGTGCAGGTCGCCAGCGGTCGCGTCCGGGCCAATCGGCGCGCGTTCGGTCATGGCGATCGGGCCGGTGTCGAGGCCTTCCGCCATTTGTATGACCATGACGCCGGTTTCGCGGTCGCCGGCCATGATGGAGCGCTGGATCGGCGCCGCGCCACGCCAGCGCGGCAACAGCGAAGCGTGCAGGTTGAAACAGCCAAGCGGAAACGCTTCCAGCACCCACTTCGGCAGGATCAGCCCGTAGGCGACCACCACGGCGGCATCGGCACCGTGCGCGCGAATCGCTTCAACCGCGTCGGAATTTTTCAGCGTTGCCGGCGTGAGAATGGGAATCCTGAACCGTTTGGCCTCGCGCGCGATCGGACTTTCGCTGACGGCCATGCCGCGACCGGCCGGCTGCGGCGCCCGCGTATAGACGGCTGCGATCTGATGTCCGGACCCGACGATCTCCAGGAACGTGGGCACGGCGAAGTCGGGCGTACCCATGAAGACGAGGCGGAGCGCCACTCACGCCTCCACTTGTTTCTTCGCCGTCTTTGCCGCTTTGGTGAATTTCTTGATGACGCGGTCGCGCTTGAGCTTGGAAATGTGGTCGATGAACAGCACGCCGTTGGTGTGGTCGATCTCGTGCTGGATGCAGGTCGCGAACAAACCTTCGGCGGAAATCTCGTGGGTCTTGCCGTCGAGGTCGAGGTATTTGACTTTTACCTCCGCCGGCCGTTCGACCTCCTCGTAATATTCCGGAATCGACAGACAACCTTCCTCGTGAGTCGATTGTTCATCCGATGCCCAGGTGATTTCCGGGTTGATGAAGACTTGCGGCTTGTGGGTGTCGTCTTTCTTCGACAGGTCCATCACAACGACGCGCTTGTCGACGCCGACCTGGATGCCGGCGAGTCCGATGCCGGGCGCCGCGTACATAGTCGCGAACATGTCGTCGACCAAGGCGCGAATGCCGGCATCGATCTTTTGCACCGGTTCGGAGACGAGCCGCAGCCTCTTGTCCGGCAGTTTCAGGATTTCGCGAATGGCCATGCGCCGCGATGTAAGCGGTGCATAAAGCGCGGTCAATCTTGGCCCTCTGTTGCGAACGCCCGGCAAATCAGGCTATAAATGTTCACTTTTTGTTCTAAGTTTGCGACTAGGCTCGCCGGCGAATCGCGTACAAGCCACCATGATTGAAAGCTCGCCAATGATTGCCGTTTTGGCCGTTCTCGTCGCCTGTGCCGCGCTTACAGCGTTGGCCGTCGTGCTATGGCGCGCTCGCCGGCCGGCGGCCGGCGAGGACGCCGGCCTGATCGAGCTGCAGCGCACGCAGGGCGAGGCGGCGAGCCGGCTGGAGGCCATGATCGGTTTACTGGCAAAGGGCCAATCCCAGCTCGCCCATACAGTCAATGAGCGCCTCGATTCGGTTTCACACCGGCTCGGGGATTCGCTTGAGCAGACCAGGCAGAAAACCGCCGAGAATATGCAAAGGCTGCACGAACGGCTCGCAGTCATCGACAGCGCGCAAAAGAACATCACCGCGCTCGCCACCCAGGTTACATCGCTCCAGGGCGTGCTCGCCAACAAGCAGGAGCGCGGCGCGTTCGGTCAGGGCCGCATGGAACTGATCGTGCGCGATGGACTGCCAAAGGGCTGCTACGAATTCCAGTACACACTATCGAACAAGACACGGCCCGATTGTGCGTTATTCCTGCCCGGCCAGCGGCCGCTGGTGGTCGACGCAAAATTCCCGCTGGAGGCGGTCACCGCCTTCAAGGAGGCCAAAAGTGAGGACGAACGGCGGCAGGCGGCGGCACGCGTCCGCCAGGATGTAGCCAGGCACGTCGGCGACATTGCGCAAAAATATCTCATTCCCGGCGAGACGCAGGATATCGCACTGATGTTCGTGCCTTCGGAATCGCTCTATGCCGACTTGCACGACGGTTTCGACGATCTTGTGCAGAAGGCATTCCGCGCCAAGGTAGTGATCGTGTCGCCGTCGCTGTTAATGGTCGCGGTTCATTTGATCCAGCAAATGCGCAAAGAGGAGCGGATGCGCGAGGCCGCTGGCCAGATCCAGGCCGAGGTCGGCCGCCTGATCGACGACGTTGTGCGTATGCACGAGCGCGTCCTGAAATTACAGCAGCACTTCACGCAAGTGGGCGAAGACGTCCGGCAAATTGTGATCTCGGCCGAGAAGGTTGAGAAGCGCGGCACCCGGATCACCGACGTCGAATTCATCGACGACGGACCGCAGCCAGATGTCGTTGCCGCCCCACTCTTGCGCAAGGTTGAAGCGGGCGAGTGACTTGATTGGCCTCTCCGGCCGGGGGAGGGTGCCGGTTGCATGACTGGGACAGCCGATAAGGCCGCGCGCGCCTCTTTCACCGACACGCTCGCCGTTTATTTGCAGCGTCGTGTGCTGGTGGTCATGTTTCTCGGCTTCTCCTCCGGCCTGCCGCTAGCACTATCTGGCTCGACGCTGCTGATTTGGATGCGCGAGGCTGGCGTCAATCTCGGCACCATCGGCCTTTTTGCGCTGGTCGGGACGCCTTACACCGTCAAGTTTTTGTGGGCGCCGCTGATTGACGCGCTTGACGTCCCAATCTTCTCGCGGTGGCTGGGCCGTCGGCGCGGCTGGCTGCTACTTTCGCAACTTCTGCTGATTGCGGCGATTCTTTTTCTCGGCGCCTGCGACCCTTCGATTTCGCCGCTCACGGTGGCTGTCGGCGCGCTTCTCGTCGCCGTTACATCGGCGACCCAAGACATCGTCGTCGACGCGTTTCGCGTCGAAAGCCTCGATGAGCGCGAGCAGGCGGCCGGAATGGCCTCATACGTTGCCGCCTATCGCATCGGCATGTTGGCATCGACCGCCGGCGCGCTGTTTCTGGTGAGCGGTTTGCAAGGTCTCGGTCTGCCGTATCACCGCGCTTGGACCGTCGGCTACGCCTTGATGGGAATGCTGGTGCTAATCGGCGTTGCCACCACGTTGTTCGCGATCGAGCCGCAGAAGTCGCGTGCCGCGGATGCTGCGCACGCCGGCGAGAACACGTTGCAGCGGGTCGTTGAGGCGGCGGTCGGCGCATTTTCTGAGTTTTTGTCGCGCGACTTTGCCGTCGTCGCGCTCGTCTTTGTCGTCCTGTTCAAATTCACCGATGCATTGTCGGGCGCGATGACGGCGCCGTTCGTGATCGATCTCGGCTTTTCGCGCAACGAATATGCCGCAATCATCAAAGGCGTCGGACTGGCGGCAACGCTGATTGGCGGGTTTGCCGGCGGTTTTGTCGCGCGCGGATTTTCGCTGCCGGCAAGCCTTTGGCTCGGTGGCCTGTTGCAGGCGGTCTCGAACCTTGCGTTTTCCTGGCAGGCGGTGCTTGGACACAATGCGGCGTGGCTCAGCTTCGCGATCGTAGCTGAAAACTTTACCAGCGCGATCGGCACCGTCATTTTCGTCGCCTATCTTTCGGCCTTGTGCCGCAATCCGCTGCATACCGCGACACAATATGCGCTGCTCACGGCGCTCGCCGCGGTCGGGCGCACGTACTTGTCATCGGGCGCAGGCTTTATTGCTGCCGATGCCGGGTGGGCGTGGTTTTTCGTGATTTGTACGCTCGCCGGACTGCCGGCGCTCGGCCTGTTGGCGTGGCTGCAACGGCGCGGTCATTTCGACGGATTAACGCCGAGCCAGAGATAGCGGCGGTGCCAAAAGGCCGGGCCTTTAGCTTTTGCGCTGTCGGCTCAAAGAGATATCGCGGGTCGCCGGTGCGGCACAATTGACTCGTAAAAAAGTCCTTTTGTAAGGATCGGATGCCTATATTCAACGTTGCCTCTTCTAGCGTCCCTCCAACTCGGTTTGTGCGTTCCCATCATGGACTTGATTTTGGTCAAGATCTTCGCGACTGCCCTGGCGCTAAGCGAAGTGCTGACCCAACCGCAAGCGGTGAAGACCCATTTCGACGCCGCTCAGGATCAGGCCGAGGTGGTGCAGATTTTGCGCAACGGCTGCGCGCACATGCGCCAAGCCTTCGACATCGAATCGATCAATCTCGATAGCCTGATCGCCACCGCACTCGACGATCCGAAGGCCGTCGGCGCCGACATCAAGGCTTTTCACGGCATCAATTTCGCCGATCTGAACACCGCCTATCACCGGTTCTGCAAGAATGAAACAGTCGATAAGCCGGTGGTCGATCTCGGCCAGGTGATCGACTTCTTCAACAATGCGGCTGCCGACCTGCCTGACCAGACCCGGCTGAAGGGCCGCAAGCTGCCAAGCATGAGCGTGGTGCTCGACGACACGGGGGCGAAATTCGCCGATGTGTTCGAACCCGGCAACCGGCGGGTCTGGTTGCCGCTCGCCGACATTCCAGACTACGTGCAGAAAGCCTTCGTCGCCGCCGAAGACCGCCGCTTCTTTCAGCATCATGGCGTCGATGAGCGCGGCATCATCCGCGCTTTCATCGGCAACCTCGCCGAACCAGGCCGCCCGCAAGGCGGCTCAACTATCACCCAGCAGGTCGTGAAAAATCTCCTGGTCGGCGAGGATGTGACTTATGAACGCAAGATCCGCGAAATGATCGTGGCGTCGCGGCTCGAAAGCACGCTGAGCAAGCAGGAGATTCTCGAACTCTATCTGAACTCGGCGTATCTCGGGCGCGGTTCGTGGGGCGTGGAGATGGCCGCCCGCAGCTATTTCGGCAAATCGGCGAAGGATCTCACGCTCGGCGAAGGCGCCATGCTGGCCGGCCTGCTCAAGGGGCCGAGCTATTTCAATCCTGACCGCCACCCCGATCGCGCCAAGGAGAGGCTCGCTTACGTGCTCGGCCGCATGCAGGAGGACGGCGTGATTGACAGCACGCAGAAGGATGCCGTGCTCGCCGCGCCGCCCAAGCTTATTGCCTTCGAACGGCCGCACCGTGAATCCGGCTTTTATTTCACCGATTATCTGGCGCGCGAGGCGAAGACCGACGGCATCGAGAGCCTGACTGCCGCGCCCTACACGGTGCATTCCACGATCAACGCGAGCTTGCAGCGCGAAACCGAGGCGGCGTTGCAGGAAGGTTTGGCGCATTACGAGATCAGCGCGGGCCGCATGGTGTTTCGCGGCGCCGAGGCAATATCGCCGATGCGGTGCAGAAGATCGCCGCGGGCAAGCTATCAAACGCTCCTCCGGCGGAGTCGGCAACCGTGCCGACAGCGATGCCGGCGTGGCAGCAGGCGCTGACCGCCATTCATCTGCCGCTCTACGACGTGCATTGGCAGACGGCGGTAATTCTCGACAAGGGCGGCAAGCGTGGCGACGGCGTCATCCATGTCGGGCTCACCGACGGTCGCATCCTGCCGCTTAACGCGTGGACCGCGGAAATCAGGCGCAATCTCTCGGTTTATGACGTGATTTATGTGCGCGTCATGGAGGGCAGGGCGGAAGCCAGGGGCGCAGCGAGAGGCAAAGGGGCTCCAGTCGTTACGGCGTCGGCGCAGTTGCGTGTGCGACCGACCGTGCAGGGGGCTGCGCTGGTTCTGGAGAACAAGACCGGGCGCATCCTTGCGATGGCCGGCGGCTTTTCCTATCCGCTGAGTCAGCTTAACCGTGTCTCGCAGACCCTGCGTCAGCCGGGCTCGGCAATCAAACCGTTAACCTATTTGACGGCGCTGCAATCGGGATTGCAGCCGAATACTTTGGTGCTCGACGAGCCGATCACCTTGCCGCCGATCGGCAGTGGCGTCGGCGACAGCCGGAGTATTCTCGGTCCCGAAATCGGTATCGCACGCGAGGAAGACTATTGGACGCCGCGTAATGCCGGCAACTACTCCGGTGGCGTGTTCACGCTCCGGCGCGGGCTGGAAAACTCAGTCAACATCGTCACCGCGCGGCTTCTGGACGGCGGTATCAACTCCGATCCGGCAAAAAGCCTAGACAGCGTCTGCGCTACCGCCGTTTCGGCAAAAATCTACAAAGATTGTGTTCGCTATTATCCATTCGTGCTCGGCGCGCAGCCGGTGCGGATGATCGATCTGGCCGCTTTCTATGCAGCGGTTGCCAATGAAGGCGCGCTGCCGCAGCCGCACGCCGTCGACTCGATCGAAATCGGCGGCCGCACCGTTTATCAATATCCCGATACGCCGCTGCCCTTCGTCGGCGCGGCAGACCGGGCGTCGTTCTATCAGCTCAAGACCATCCTGCAGGGTGTAGTGGCGCGCGGCACGGCGCGGGCGATCGGTGCGCTATCACCTTACGTCGCAGGCAAGACCGGCACGACCGAGGACTCGGTCGACGGCTGGTTCGTCGGCTTTACCAACGACGTCACCGTGGCGGTCTGGGTCGGCTACGATAATGGCGACGGCAAACGGCGTTCGCTCGGTCCAAGCGCGACCGGAGCGCGGGTCGCCTTGCCGATTTTCGAGCCGATTATGCAGGCGATATGGGCCGAGGGTATTGCGCCGAAAGCATTCCTCAGTGGTCCTTCAAAAGAGGCGCAACGCCACCTGATTGATCTACCGATCGACTATATGAGCGGCGACCGTGTCTCCGCCGGCGGCTTCATGGAGCATTTCCGCCGCACGACCGACGGCCAAGTCGCCGATACGCAATACCGGATGTTATCCCAGGACGATGCTTACGCCTCGCGCGATGGGGATGCTTCCGCCGAAGGCTATTGGGGAGGGCAAAGCGACGATCGGTATGTCACCGGCCGTTCGTATTATCCCGCGCAAGGCTGGCAGCCGCCTCCCCCGCAGGCGGGACCCCTTGAGCCGTTGCGTCAGCTATTCTCGCCCCTATTCCGGGATTCCGGCGATCCGACTGTTCACGCGCGCCGCGATCCGGACTATTTCTGGGGCGGCCGCGCCAACTAAAACCAGCGACCGAAAGAGAATTGCATGTGGTTTCGGCACGCGATTGCGTTTGTCGGCCTGATTGGGTCGTTGTCTGCAGCCGGCGCGGAAAACTTTCATATCGCGAACGCAACTTCACCGAAAGATTGGGATTCGGCGCAGCTTAAGCCCGGCATCATCGTGTTCAGCGATGCGAAGAACGGTGCGGCAGCCGACGAGTCTAGTCTGATGGCCTTTGCCGATTGGGCCCGCGTACATCCAGCGCAAAAGAAGTTTCTTGCGTTGTTCCCCGGCTATGTCGAACCGACCGTGACCAAAGCGGCAACCCCCGGTGCTACGCCTGCGCCGGCGGTGGAAAAGCTTACCATGTATGTGGCGCAGGCCCGCTTTCTTCTCGACCGGCCGCCAGACGCGCTTGATCTGGCGCGCTACGTGAGTTTGGCGTTTCTCGAGAAAGTCGATCCGGCCATCCACCACAAAGCGATCGCCGCCGACAACGTCCATTCGCTAACTGACGTCCAGGGTACCGGCAATCAGAATCCGCAGCGCAAGTGGTGTACTGGGCGACCAGTGCTCGTCTGCACCCAGTCGAACTATCAACTCGAGGGTAAAATTCCGATCGGCATCATGCTGGTAAACAAGCTGCGCGACAGCGCGAAGAAGGCTTCAGACCATATCGATTTTGAGAGCGAGTTTTCCATGCTTGCGGACCTCGATCAGGCCGGATTGAAGGATCTGACCGGGCTCGATGCGCCAATCGCCGGTGCGCTCGCGCAAAACATTTTCTACGTCAACCAGATCATGAAGTTCGGCAAATTCTTCGCCGTATTCCAGGCCGATCCGGCCGACGCCGCCAAAACTGTGGTCACCGCATACATGGCGCTAGCGATCGAGACGAGCGTGCTCGACAAAAAAAAGGAGTACGAAAAAGTGCCGGTGCTGCGCAACTTGGTGCCTGTGCAGGTACTGATGGGCCGGTCTTCGTTCAATTCCGGCAATTCACTCAGCGCCGGTCTGCCCAAATACGCACGCAACGAAATTGCCACCGTCGCCGACCTTCTGGCGCACGGTCCCGCCCAATAGCTGAAGCAGGCGCTTGGATTATAATCGCCGCATGTCCGCAAGCTGGGAATTTTGGATCGACCGCGGCGGCACATTCACCGATGTGATCGGCCGGCGACCGGACGGCAAGCTCGTTACCTGCAAGTTGCTGTCGGAAAATCCTGACGCGTACGCGGACGCGGCGATGGCCGGAATTCGCCACTTGCTCGGGCTCACCGCAGATGCGGGCATACCGGCGGCGCGAATTGGCGCAGTGAAGATGGGAACGACGGTCGCCACCAACGCGCTGCTCGAGCGCAAAGGTGAGCGGACACTGCTGGTCATCACCAAGGGTTTTGGCGATGCCCTGCGCATCGGATATCAGGCACGACCGAAGATATTCGCACGCCATATCGTCAAACCGGACAAGCTCTACGAGCGCGTGATCGAAGTCGACGAGCGCGTGCGTGCAGACGGAACCGTCGAGCGTGTCCTCGATCTCGAAGCGTTACGCAGCGGACTGATACGCGCGAGGGACGACGGTATTCACGCGGTCGCCATCGTGTTGATGCATGCCTACCGGTATACCGAGCACGAGCGGAAAGTGGCGGCGCTGGCGCGCGAATTGGGCTTTCCGCAAGTCTCCGCCAGTCACGAAGTATCGCCGCTGATTAAGCTGGTGGGGCGCGGCGACACCACCGTGGTTGACAGCTACCTGTCGCCAATTCTTCGCCGCTACGTCGCCCAGATTGCCGGCGAGCTGAACGCCGACGGCCGCAAAGACCACCGGCTCATGTTCATGATGTCGTCGGGTGGACTGACCGCAGCCGATCTGTTCCGCGGCAAGGACGCGATCCTATCGGGGCCTGCGGGTGGTGTCGTCGGCATGGCCGAAACCGGACGCCAGGCTGGTTTTAACCGGCTGATCGGTTTCGATATGGGCGGCACGTCGACGGATGTGTCGCACTTCGCCGGTGGCTACGAGCACGCGTTCGAGACGGAAGTCGCCGGCGTTCGCATGCGCGCGCCGATGATGCTGATCCACACGGTGGCGGCCGGCGGCGGCTCGATCCTGCATTTCGACGGCGCGCGCTTTCGGGTCGGTCCCGACTCGGCAGGCGCTAATCCCGGACCGAAATGCTATCGCCGCGGCG
>JASHSY010000267.1 GCA_030040825.1 Xanthobacteraceae bacterium | reverse complement strand
ACGAAAGTCGAAATGCCGGATGGTCCGGAACCGCCGGTTCGCGCCATCACGACATAGAGGTCGCCGGCGCCTGCGCCCGAAATGAACTGTTTTTGCCCGTTGAGGACATAGCTGTCGCCGTCGCGTGCGGCGCGGGTGACCAGGGCGGCAGCATCCGAGCCGGCGGAAGGTTCGGTCAGGCAATAGCTCGCCAGAAGCTCCATGGTGCATAATTTCGGCAGCCACGTGCGGCGCTGCGCGTCGGAGCCATAGGCATCGATCATCCAGGCCGCCATGTTGTGGATCGACATGTAGGCCGACACGGTTGGGCAACCGGTCGCCAGGGCCTCGAAGATCAGCGTGGCGTCAAGCCGCGACAGCGCCGATCCGCCCACGTCGGCTGATACATAGATGCCGCCCATGCCAAGCTCGGCTGCCTTGCGCATTTCGGCAACCGGGAAATGCTTGGCCTCGTCCCAGGCGACGGCTTTGGGGGCGAACACCTCGGCGGCGAAGGCTCGCGCCATGTCGCGTATCGCGGCCTGGTCCTCGCCCAGGGCAAACTGCGGGGGCGCCGAAGTGATGGCGGATGGATCGAGCATTGGGCGGTTACTCACACCCGACCAGCCATTGGGCCTCAATGGCTTGGACTGTCAAGGGAATTTGCGTCAAAATGCCTGAGCTTAAAGCGTGAAATAGCATTGTCGTTTTCGCCCAGCAATGCGAGAATTCGCCCGCATAAAGAGCACCATTAGCTATACGCCGGTGACCATGGATTTTGGGGAATCTACGGTTTCCGCGCTCGCGCGCGGTTTACGTGCACGCTTCGAAAAGTCGGCGGCTCATTTTGACCGAGCGCGCGCTCGTTCCGCCCCGTCGCGGGCACCCCGCTTTCGGTGCAAGACCAACCCGCAATAGCGGGCGGAGGAAAACCCGTGCCGTCACTCGATCCGTCCTTGGACACGCTTCCCAAGCTTTTGGTTCACAATGCGAGCGCCTTCGGCTCACGTCCGGCAATGCGCCATAAGGATCTCGGTATTTGGCAAACATGGACGTGGGCGCAGGTGCTCGACGAGGTCCGCGCTTTCTCGGTTGGGCTCGCCGAACTCGGTCTCAAGCGCGGCGACAAGTTTACGATCATCGGTAGCAACCGGCCGCGGCTTTATTGGGCGATATGCGCCGGCCAGGCGCTTGGTGCCATTCCCGTACCGGTTTATGCCGATGCTGTGGCTGACGAGATGGCCTACGTCCTGGCGCATGCCGAAGTAACGCTCGCCGTCGTCGAAGATCAGGAGCAAGTTGACAAGGTGATCTCTATCGCCGAGCAACTGCCGCAGCTCAGCCAGGTCATTTACGACGAACCGCGCGGCTTGAAGGACTATAACCACGCGCGGCTGACTTCGTTTGAGGATGTGCAGGCGATCGGCCGCAAGAAGCTGGCGGGCGATGCTGACTGTCGGCAGCGCTGGGAAGCGGGCCTGCGCCGGGGCGCCGGCAAGGACCTCAGCGTCATTCTTTACACTTCGGGGACTACCGGACGTTCCAAAGGTGTGATGCTGACTTATGAGAATACGATTGTCTCCGCCCGCAATGCGAACGCCTTTGATCGGCTCGACGAAAAAGAAGAAGTGATCGCCTATTTGCCGCTCGCCTGGATCGGCGACTACATCTTCTCTTACGTCCAGGCTTACACCGCCGGCTATTGCGTGAATTGCCCCGAAGCTCAGGACACGGTGGTGCAGGATCGGCGTGAGATCGGTACGACCTACGCTTTTGCGCCGCCACGCGTTTATGAGAATCTGCTGACGATCACCATGGTGCGAATGGCAGATGCTTCGCCGCTCAAGCGCAAGGTATTCGATTTCTTTATCGGAGTGGCGCGGCGCTGGGGAGAAAAAATTCTCGACCGCGAAAGGGTTCCGCTGCATGTGCGCCTGCTCTACGCACTCGGCGATTTCTTCGTCTATGGACCGCTCAAAAACCAATTCGGGCTTTCGCGCGTGCGCATCGGCTACACCGCCGGTGAAGCCATTGGGCCGGAGCTGTTTCGGTTCTACCGCGGTATCGGTCTTAACTTGAAACAGCTGTACGGCCAGACCGAGGCGTCGGTCTATGTCACGGCGCAACCGGACGGCAAAATCTATTGCGATACAGTCGGCCAAGCGTCACCCGACGTCGAACTGAAAATTTCCGATTCCGGCGAAGTCCTCTATCGCTCGCCGGGCGTCTTTGCCGGCTATTATAAAGACCCGGAAAAGACCGCCGAGGTGCTTACGCCGGATGGCTGGGTGCATACCGGCGACGCCGGATTTTTCGATCCCAAGAACGGCCAACTGAAAATCATCGATCGCGCCAAGGACGTCGGCCGCCTCAAGGACGGCACGGTGTTCGCGCCGAAATACATCGAGAACAAGCTCAAATTCTACCCGAACATCCGCGAGGCGGTTGCGATCGGCTCGGGCCGCGACTTTGCCTGCGCGATGATCAATATCGACCTGACCGCGGTCGGCAGCTGGGCCGAGCGCAATAACGTCGTCTACGGTTCATACCAGGAGCTTGCCGCCAATCCGCGCGTCTACGACATGATCGCTCAGCACATCGACGAGATGAATCGGTCGCTGGCTGAAGAAGAGGTCATGGCGGGTGCGCAAATCCACCGATTCCTCATCCTGCACAAAGAGCTCGATCCGGACGATGGCGAACTCACACGTACGCAGAAACTTCGTCGCGGCCACATCATCGACCGTTACAGTCCTCTGGTCGAGGCCTTCTACAACGGTTCGACGGATGCGCAGATCACCACCCAGGTCACTTTCGAGGACGGCCATAAAGGAACCATCGCTGCGCGCGTGGCCATCCGCGATCTCAAGCCCTATCCGGCGCGCGCGGCCAAGATGGAGCGCGCGGCATGAGGGCGCCGTCCTCGAACGAGACGGCGCTCGGCGAGGTTCTGCTCGCCGTCGAGGAGGTATCTCTTTCATTTGGCGGCGTGCGCGCCTTGACCGGTGTTTCGTTTGATATTCGCAAGGGCGAAATTCGCGCCATCATCGGACCGAACGGCGCCGGCAAAACCTCGATGCTCAACGTCGTCAACGGCTTCTACCAGCCGCAATCGGGGCGTATCACTTTCAAGGGCAATGTCCGCAACAGCATGCGGCCTTACGCCGCCGCGCGAGGCGGCATCGCGCGCACGTTTCAAAATCTCGCGCTGTTTCGTGGGATGACGACGCTCGACAACATCTTGGCCGGTAGGGCGCTTAAAATGCACCGCGGCTTTTTCTGGCAGCTGTTGCGCTACGGGCCGGCGCTCCAAGAAGAGGTGGAGCATCGCCGCCGGGTCGAAGAAATCATCGACTTTCTCGAAATCGCGGCGATCCGCAAGGTCCAGGTGGGCCGCTTGCCCTACGGGCTGCAAAAGCGGGTAGAGCTTGGCCGAGCGCTCGCCATGGAGCCCGATTTGCTCCTGCTTGACGAACCGATGGCCGGCATGAACCTCGAAGAGAAAGAGGACATGTCGCGCTTCATTATCGATGTCAATCAGCAATACGGTACAACGATCGCCTTGATCGAGCACGACATGGGCGTGGTGATGGATCTGTCCGACCGGGTGGTGGTGTTGGATTATGGGCGAAAGATTGCCGACGGCACGCCGGACGAGGTCAAGCGCGACAAGGACGTGATCCGCGCTTACCTCGGCGAAACGCACTAGTGGAGCGCATTCGACACGGATGCGAATGTTAGAATCGGACCGTTAGGGCGCGCATGCACATCCTGTATTTGATCTTTGTCGATCCGTTCGTTCAGATGGTCCATGCGCCGGACCTCCTGATGCAGACGCTGTGGGACGGCCTGGTCGGCGGCGTGCTTTATGCCTTGATCGCGCTCGGCTTCGTGCTGATTTTCAAAGCGTCGGGCGTGTTCAATTTTGCGCAAGGCATCATGGTAGTGTTCGCGGCGCTCACGCTCGTCGGCCTGCATGAACACGGCGTGCCCGCCTTTGTCGCGCTCGGCCTCACCATCCTCGTCATGCTGGTACTGGCGTTCGGTGTCGAGCGGCTGATGCTGCGGCCGCTGGTGAACCAATCGGAAATCATTCTGTTCATGGCTACTTTCGGCCTGACTTACTTTCTGATCGGCTTTGGCCAGTTGGTCTTCGGCGGCAATCCGAAGGTCATGATTGCGGATGACCTCTACCTGCCGAGCGGGGCGATCGAGTGGAAGGGACACTTCGGCTTTGTTTCGCTGCAAAAGATCGACATTGCGGCCGTCGTCATCGCTTCCATTATGGTTGCAGTGCTGGCGGTGTTTTTTCAGCGCACGCGCATCGGCCGTGCGTTGCGCGCGGTCGCCGATAGCCATCAGGCGGCATTGTCGGTCGGCATTTCGCTGGAGCAGATCTGGGTGATCGTCTGGTTTGCCGCCGGCGTTGTTGCGCTGACCACCGGCATCATGTGGGGCGCCCGCTCGGAGGTTTCGTTTTCGTTGCAGATCATTGCGCTTAAGGCGTTGCCGGTCTTGATCCTCGGCGGCTTTACCTCCATTCCGGGCGCCATCGTCGGCGGCCTGATTATCGGCATCGGCGAGAAGCTCGGCGAGTTTTACTGGGGCCCGCTGCTCGGCGGCGGCATCGAAAACTGGCTCGCCTACGTGATCGCGCTTGGCTTCCTCATTTTCCGGCCGCAAGGCCTGTTCGGCGAAAAAATCATCGAGCGGATCTGACCAATGCTTTACCGCGAAGTCGGTCAGTACAAATCGAACTATGCTGCCGACATGGCCGTGTTCCCGATCTTGCAGGATCGGATCGGAATTGCCGTGATCCTTGTTATCGCGTACGTGGTATTTCCGCTGATCGGCAACGACTTTCTGCTCAACACGATCCTAATTCCGTTTCTGATCTTTTCCCTCGCTGCAATCGGACTGAACCTGCTGACCGGGTATACCGGGCTGCTGTCGCTCGGCACCGGCGCGTTCATGGGCGTCGGCGCTTATGCTTGCCTGAAGCTGACCACCATCTTCCCGCACGTGAACATCCTCATCTGGATATTGGCGTCGGGGTTCTTCTCGTCCGCCATCGGCGTGTTGTTCGGACTGCCCTCGCTGCGGATCAAGGGTTTTTATCTCGCAGTGGCGACCCTTGCGGCGCAGTTTTTCCTCGAATGGTGCTTCATCCGCATTCCTTGGCTTTATAACTACAGTGTGTCAGGCGCGATCGAGGTGCCGCTGCGCACGTTCATGGGCATTCCCATGACCGGGCCGACCGCTACCTCGCTGACTCGTTACCTGGCGGTCCTCACCATTGTCGTGGCAATGACGTGGGTTGCATCGAATATCGTGCACGGCCGCATCGGCCGGATGTGGATGTCGGTGCGCGACATGGATCTCGCCGCCGAGTTGATCGGTATCAGGCTATTTCGCACCAAGCTGCTGGCGTTCGCCGTATCGTCGTTTTATTGCGGCGTGGCCGGAGCGATGATGGTGTTCCTCTGGTACGGCGGCGCTGAAGCGGAAGTCTTCGCCATCGACCAAAGTTTCCTCATTCTCTTCATGGTGATTATCGGCGGCCTTGGCACCCTGATCGGGTCGTTTTTTGGCTCCGCGCTGATCTACATTTTGCCGATCGCATTGCGGCTCATCCCCGCCAACTTTGGCATTCCGATCCGTCCGGCCGCGGCCGAGCAGCTGACGTTTGTCATCGTTGGCGCGCTGATCATCGTGTTTTTGGTGGTCGAACCCAACGGACTCGCTCGGCTGTGGCAGATTGGTAAACAGAAGTTGAGGGTGTGGCCCTTTCCTTACTGATAGGGCACACTCGTAACCCATCCCTCCAGCCGAGGTGGCTGGGGTGGGGACGCCTCCTTCTCGCTGATGAGAATGAGGACAAAAAAACCAAGCGCCGGCTGAACCGACGCAAACCACGGAGGAAAGCCATGCGTTTGAAGCTTCTTGTGCTCGGCTTGGCGCTCGTCACCGCGGTTCCCGCCGCGGTCACGGCCGCACAGGCGGCGGACGGCATCTACATCCCGCTGATGAGCTATCGCACCGGCCCCTATTCGGGCGCGGGCATAGCGATCTTCAACGGCATGCATGATTATCTGAATTTGCTTAACGCGCGCGACGGCGGTATCGGCGGCGTGCGGCTGATCGTCGAGGAGTGCGAAACCGGCTACGATACCAAGAAAGGTGTCGAGTGCTACGATGCTACCAAGGGCAAGAACCCGGTCGTCAGCACGCCATACTCGACCGGTATCACGCTGCAGCTGATTCCCAAGGCGTCAGTCGACAAGATTCCGGTCCTGTCCATGGCCTACGGCCTCTCGGCTTCAGCCGACGGCAATGATTTCCCATGGGTCTTCAATCCGCCGGCCACGTATTGGGATGGCGCATCCGCCTTCGTTCGGCACGTTGCCGACGTTGAGGGCGGCTTTGACAAGCTCAAGGGCAAGACGATCGGCCTGGTCCATCTCGATGCGCCTTACGGCAAGGAGCCGATCCCGCTCCTCGAAGCGCTCGCCAAGGATTACGGCTTCACCCTCAAACTCTATCCGATTCCTGGCGCTCAGATGCAGAACCAGACCTCGCTCTGGCTCGACATCCGACGTGACCGGCCCGACTGGATCTTTATGCAAGGTTGGGGCGCCATGAACCCGACCGCGCTTAAGGAGGCGATCAAAGTTAACTTCCCAATGGATCACTTTATTGGGAATTGGTGGGCGGGCGGCGAGGACGATGTTCGCCCTGCGGGCCCGGAAGCTAAAGGCTATTCAGCCCTCGGCTTCAGCGGCGTTGGTCGGGATTACCCCGCAATCCAGGACATCCTCAAATATGTCGTCGACAAGGGGAACACCCAGACCCCGAAAGAAAAGGTTGGGGAGGTCCTCTATAATCGAGGCGTCATGAATGCCGTCTTGATCGCCGAGGCTATCCGCGGCGCCCAGCATTTGACCGGCAAGAAGCAGGTCACTGGCGAAGACGTGCGCCGGGGTTTGGAGACGCTCAACATCACCGAGGCGCGTTGGAAGGAACTCGGCCTCCCGGCGTTCGCCGCTCCGATTCATCTGAGCTGTGCCGACCACAACGGCCATAACGGCATCTATTTGGCCCGTTGGGACGGGACCAAGTGGACCAAAGCATCGGGCTGGATCGAGCCGATCAAGGACAAGGTACTGCCGTTGATCGACAGCGCGGCGAATAGCTACGTTTCCGCCAATGCCGGCTGGCCCAAGCGCAGTGAGGCTTGCGACAAGTCGTCATGAGGTGAACCGCCGCATTATGTTGCAGACTGCGACCTAATTCCCGCGCTGGCCTGACAGCCGGCGCGGCTTCCCTCTTTCCCCCCATTGAGAGATCGAGGGCAGTATCGATGCGCCGGCCATGCGCCGACGCAAAAACCAAGGGAGATATTGGCTATGCGTCTCAGTTATATTGCTCTCGGCTTGGCAGTCGCGACCGCGGCACCGCTCGCGGCCGCGAGCGCGCAGGCGGCGGAATTATACATTCCGCTGTTTACCTATCGGACCGGCCCCTATGCCGGGTCCGGCATACCCTTCTCAAACGGCATGGACGACTACTTCACCATGCTCAACGAACGTGACGGCGGTGTCGGCGGCGTCCGCATCAACGCCGAGGAGTGTGAGACCGGCTACGACACCAAGAAAGGCGTCGAGTGCTACGACTCCACCAAAGGCAAGCACCCGATCATCACCACGCCGTTTTCGACCGGCATCACTTTGCAGCTGATCCCCAAAGCGGCGGTCGACAAGGTACCAATCTTGTCCATGGCCTACGGTCTGTCGGCTTCGGCCGACGGCGATCAGTTCCCTTGGGTATTCAATCCGCCCGATACGTATTGGGACGGCGCGTCGGCGTTTATCCGTCACGCTGCCAACGTCGAAGGCGGTTTCGACAAGCTCAAGGGCAAGACCATCGGCCTCGTCCATCTCGACGCGCCCTATGGCAAGGAGCCGATTCCGCTCCTCGAAGCGCTCGCCAAGGACTACGGCTTCACGCTGAAGCTCTACCCGGTTCCTGGCGCGCAGATGCAGAACCAGACCTCGCTCTGGCTCGACATCCGGCGTGACCGGCCCGACTGGATTTATCTGCAAGGCTGGGGCGCCATGAATCCGACCGCCATCAAGGAAGCGGCCAAGATCGGCTTCCCGATGAACCGGCTGGTCGGCAATTGGTGGGCGGGCAACGATGACGATCCGCGGCCGGCCGGCGCCGAGTCGAAGGGGTATTTGTCGCTCGACATCAACGCCGTCGGCACCAACTTCCCGGCGATCCAGGACATCCTCAAATACGTGGTCGACAAGGGCAAAAGCCAAGTCACCTCGAAGGATAAGGTCGGCGAGAACTTCTACGATCGCGGCGTTCTCAATGCGGCGCTTATCGTCGAAGCAATTCGCACAGCGCAACGTCTGAGCGGCAAGAAAGAAGTCACCGGCGAAGACGTGCGCCGTGGTCTCGAAAACCTCAACATTACCGCGGCACGCTGGAAAGAAATCGGGCTGGAAAACTTTGCCACCCCGGTCAAGTTGAGCTGTGCCGACCACAATGGACACAACCTCATCTCGGTCGTGCAATGGGATGGCACCAAGTGGCAGAAGACGCCCGAGACGCTCGAGCCGATCAAGGACAAGGTACTGCCGCTGATCCAAAGTGCTGCCGAGAGCTACGCCAAGGCTAATACCGGCTGGCCGAAGCGCACCGAAGCCTGCGACAAGTCGTCGTAGACTGGTTTGCCTAGTCGGCGGGAAGAACCCCGCCAAGCACCGATTGGATGAGGGGCCTTGCCAAGGCGGGGCCCCTCATTGTTTTGCTCGCCTGCCGCGGAAAAACCCTCTATTTTTCCGGCAAAAGGACCGTAACCATGACTGTCATCGCGCCGATGCAATCCGCGCCCGAAAGTGCGCCCGGCACCGCGCCCATTCTGTCGCTCAACAATATCGAGGTGGTCTACGATCGCGTTATTCTCGTGCTCAAGGGCGTATCGCTTGTCGTGCAAGATGGCGGCATTGTTGCGTTGCTCGGCGCCAATGGCGCCGGCAAGACCACGACGCTCAAGGCGATCTCCAATCTACTTCACTCCGAGCGCGGCGAGGTGACCAAGGGCTCGATCGTCTTCAGCGGCCATCAAGTGCAGGCGCTTTCGCCCAACGAAGTGGTCCGGCGCGGCTGCATTCAGGTGATGCAGGGCCGTTATTGCTTCGGCCATCTGACTATCGAGGAAAATCTG
>JASHSY010000266.1 GCA_030040825.1 Xanthobacteraceae bacterium | reverse complement strand
GGGAGGGAATCTTAGATCGTCACGTGCTTGTTCGAGCCGCAGCCGATGTATCGCTGAAAGTGAACTCTGAATGTTGCGCTTCCGACGATCTCAATGCGAGCCGATCAGTTCCGAGGCCGCGTCGACAAGTATTTGCCTGAACAGACGCCACAACGGAAGGACCCGATCGTCCGGCGTTAGATGTCGGCAGAGTGCACCCTTGCCGAAGCCCCCGGGGCGGCACAACCGCGGTCGACGCGTCACCACGCTTGAAAACGAACTCTAATCTTGTACTGCGCTTTTCTGACGGCGACGCGGCCGCGGTTCGCCGGCAATCATCAGCTCGAACGACTCCGGAATCCCGAGCTGGCTCACGACCACCGGCGTTGCGCCGGTTTCTGAAATCTCCGTCGCCGTGCAGGCCATCGGAGGAAATCCGAGAACGTTGATTTTGGCCGCCAACCGCGGCGACAGCCCGGTTCGCTCAGCGAGTTCCATCTGTGCCTCCTCGCGCCGTTGAGCTAAGGCCGCGAGAACCGAAATCTTCGACGCAAACTGCGCGAACAGCGCTTGCGTGTTTCAATTTTCTGCGCCAAAAAATTTGCAATTGTGTCAAAACCAACGCGAAAATTTACGCGAACGCTTCGGCATCCTTTAACGACGTCGGCGAGCCGGCCGCCGAATTTCGAAGTAATTAATCCGCTTTAACAGAACCGCAATTGCGCCGGGGTAGGTATCCGGATCATGGACAAATCCTCGGCTCCCGATCCAAACGCTGTGCGGCCGCCACGTCCTGAATCGATCGGCCGCGTGGTCGGGGTCAGCGGCGCGCAAGCGACCGTCGAACTTACCGCGCGGGCGCCGAGCGACGATCAGCCGACCGTCGGCAAATTCATGGGATTAAAAACGGGCAGAGCGGTGATCATCGGGCTGATCACCAACATTGCCGAAGAGACCTTGGCCGCGGGGAGTAGCGCGCAGTCATACCGCAAGGTGGCGCGGCTCGACCTGATCGGCGAAATCCGCGCCAACGAAAAAGCGATGCTGAGCTTTCAGCGCGGCTTTTCCGAATATCCAAACATCGGTGACGCCACCATCATGCTCACCGAGAACATGTTGCGGGTGGTGTACGGAACCGCCGACGCCAATCGCGGCCATGTCGGCGACCTGCAGCAAAACCCGCATATCCAGGTCCACATCGACATCGACCATCTGGTGAGCCGGCACTTCGCCGTCCTCGGCGCAACCGGCGTCGGCAAGTCGAGCGGCGTCGCCGTCATTCTCGGAAAGCTTCTCGACACCCGGCCGAATCTGCGCATCTTTCTGATCGACCCGCACAACGAATACGGCAATTGCTTCGGCGATAAGGCGCAGGTGCTGACGCCGCGCAACTTGAAGCTGCCGTTTTGGCTGTTCAATTTCGAAGAAATCGTCGACGTGCTGTTCGGTGAGCGGTCGGGCGTGCTCGAGGAGATCGAGATCCTCTCCGAGGTCATTCCGCCGGCCAAGGCGGCTTATCTGCAATATCGCAACGGCGGCGGCGATCGCGCGATCGCCAGGAAGCGCGACCAGCGCGACCAGCGCGACGCCGGCTTTACCGCCGACACGCCGGTGCCCTACCGCATCGAGGATCTGGTCGGCCTGCTCGACGAGCGCATGGGCAAGCTCGAGAACCGCTCCTCGCGCATGATCTACCACAAGCTGATCTCGCGCATTCAGACCTTCCGCAACAATCCGCGCTACGGCTTCATGTTCGAGAACGCCAATATCGGCGGCGACACGATGGCCGAGATTCTGGGCCAGCTGTTCCGGCTGCCGCCGCAGGGCAAGCCGATGACGGTGATGGGTCTTGCCGGTTTCCCAGCCGAAGTGGTCGACTCGGTGGTGTCGGTGCTTTGCCGCATGGCGTTCGATTTCGGTTTGTGGAGCGACGGCGTAGCGCCGTTGCTGTTTGTCTGCGAGGAGGCGCACCGTTACGCCGCCGCAGATCGCAATATCGGCTTCGGCCCGACCCGGCGGGCGCTGTCCCGGATCGCCAAAGAGGGCCGCAAATACGGGGTTTATCTCGGACTGATTTCGCAGCGGCCGGCCGAGATCGATGCCACCATCCTGTCGCAGTGCTCGACGTTATTTGTCATGCGGCTGTCGAACGATCGCGACCAGGAGCTGATCCGCTCGGCGGTTTCGGAAGCGGCCGCCAGCCTGCTGGCGTTCATTCCTTCGCTTGGCATCCGCGAGGCGTTCACTTTCGGCCCCGGCGTGGCGCTGCCGACCTGCATGCGCTTCCAGGAATTGGGGCCGGCGCACCGGCCCAATAGTGAGGCCGCCGGCAATACCCGCTCGGATGCCGGCACCAGTATCAACCGCGACATGATCGCTTCCGTAATCGGCCGCTGGCGAAACGCCAGCATGAGTTACCGCATGAGCGAAACCGACACAGGCGACTATGACGCGCCGGCCGATCCGGCGCCGTTGCAGCCGGCAGCGCCGACCTCGCCGATCCAGTCGCCGGCGCGCACCGAATTGCTGCGGGCAAGTTCGACGATTTTGAAGAAGCCGCTGGTTGCCGATACGCCGATCGATTCGCATGATCCGGCCTACCGTCCGGTCCGCTGAGGGCCGGGGACCATCAGTTCTCCACGAACAACACCGGCGCCGATCGCTCGTTCAGGTTAAGCGCGCCGCGTACATTGGAGCGTCGAACTTAATCTGCTAAATCCCGGCGAACCAGTTTTCGCCCTGCTTGCTCCAGAACGTCTCGGTGAAGGTGTTGCTCACCTCGATGGCGCGGATCCATTTCGCGTTCTTGTAGCCGAGCTTGGTCGATGTGCGCAGCCGCAGCGGAAAGCCGAACGGATCGGTGATGATGTCGCCGGCATATTTGGTGGCGAGGATGGTCTGCGGATGCAGGGCCGCCGCCATGTCGATACTTTCGGTGAAGTCGTCATTGCAGTGGAAGTAGACGTATTTCGCGGCCAAATCGGCGCCGATGCGCTGGAGAAAGTTTTTCAAATTCGGGCCGGACCACTGGCCGATATAGTCCCAGCCCTCGACGCAGATATGCCGGATGATCAATTCCTGCTCGGGCAGTTGATAAATCTGCTGCGCCGTCCACGGCTGTTTGTTCGCAATGCGGCCGGCTAATTCCAGCTGCCACGTCGCACCGTCGACCGGCTTGACCTCTTCGATCGGATAATAAGCGTTAAAACGCGGCGGCTTCACCACCTGCGCCGGCGAGAATGTCGGCGCCAGATGGTCGGGGCGAAACAGCACCCCTTGGACGCGGTCATTCCACGCCGAGACCGTGCGCAAAAAGCTCTGTACCGGCGCTTCCTCGGTCACATCGCACCCGGACAATAGCGTCAGCGCGCCGAGGCTGAGCGTGCCGCGCAACACGTTGCGCCGGCTGACGGTGTCGATGAGCTTTTTGTTTTCGGTCAGCACGCTCCGATTAGGCAGCGCTTGAGGCCGGAACAGCGACGGTGGGTGTTTGTGCGGCGACATAGCTTTCACCCAGCCGCTCTGGCTTTCGCGCCGGCCGCCGGGCCGCCGTCAGGCGACACCACCGGCCCGCCGGTGAGCATGGCGACGAGGCTTCGCGGCACCAGCAGGGCAAGCGTCACATGCACAAGGATGAAGGCAACAATGGCGGCCATGCAGAGGAAATGCACCACGCGGATGGTCTGAAAATTCCCGAACAAATCGGCGAGCTCGGAAAATTGCACCGGTTTCCATAGCGACAATCCGGAAATCACGATCAGCACGCCCACCGCCATGACGCCGAGATACATGATTTTTTGCACGGCGTTGTAATGCGTGAGATCGTCATGCGCGAGACGAAAGCGGAGCGCGTCGCCGATCGTCTTCAGCAATTCGCGTGGCGAGATCGGAAACAACTTATGCCGGAAGCGACCGCTGGCGATGCCGTAGCTCAGATAAGCGAGCCCGTTGAGCACGAAGATCCACATGCCGAAGAAATGCCACTGCAAACCGTGCTGCGCCCATTTGCCGATGGTGAGGAAATCGGGGACGTGCAGGAAGCCGAGAATGACGTCGTCGTTATAGATCTTCCAGCCACTGCCGATCATGATGAAGATGGCGACCGCGTTGATCCAGTGCATCGCCCGCACCGGCGGCGGATGCAAACGCCGCTCCTTGCGTGCAGGCTCTTTACGGTTACGTGATTTGACGGTCGGCGCCGGCATCAACGATGGTTCCTCGCGCTGCCGATTCATGTGCGGCCTTGCGAGACTATGGTCGCGGGGCTTCGTTCGCAAATAAACCCGCTTCACGAAACCGCGCGGCGCGTTTGATCGGGATTGCACGCGAAAATGATCCGTTGGGCGGTTATCGGTTTGTCGGTCTTTCTGCTTGCAGCATTTGCCGTCGCGGCGCGAGCCGATGACGCCAAGCCGCCGCCGACCCCGGAGCAACGCATGCAAGCCCGCTTCCCGCAGAAGGTGCGCGTCGGCGATCTGCTCGGCCTGCCGCTCCTCGACGACAGCCATTCTACGCTCGGCCTCGTCCACGACGTTGCGCGCAGCACCGACGGCAAGCTGAAGCTGGTCATCGGCTATGGCGGCATCCTCAGCTATCTCGGCTGGAGCGGGCGTCCGGTAGCCGTACCAATTGAAGCGATCTGCATCCGCGGCCGCGAACTTGCCTCGCTCGACATGTCGCGCAGCGAATACGCCGCGGCGCCGACTTGGCGGCAGGACGGCGCGGCGAAGCTTCCGCCCGACGCCACCATCCTCGTCGCGCTGTGCCGGGGCTATTGAGCCAATCACGACTTGGTGAGGTGCATAACTTTTTGGTGTTTGCCGACTTGAAGCCGGTGAGCCGGAATTGATTGGCGCCGCGTGGCGCTTTGCCAAAAACTGTCACGCATTCGCGTTATCGAATCGATTTTAGCGGCGTTATTTGGGGGTGGCATCGCATGGACGATGCAAAGCATTTCAACGGCGCATTGCGCTCCGGCCCGGCATCCTGTGGCATTGCCATCATGGCGAAGGCGTCGGCGCCCGGTCGCACCAAGACCCGGCTGGTGCCGCCGCTGACCTTTGATCAATCGGCTTCGCTTAACACGGCCTTCTTGCAGGATATCGCCCACAATCTGCTGGTCGCCAGGCGCCATACCGCGATTACCGGCTACGCAGCATTCGCGCCGGCCGGATCGGAAAGCTTTTTCCAGACCATCCTGCCGCCGGCCATCGGCCTGATCGATGCCTGTCTGCCGACTTTCGGCGAATGTCTTTTGCACACCATCGAGCAAATCTTCGCGCTCGGGCACAAGTCTGCGGTGGTGCTGAATTCCGATTCGCCGACGCTGCCGACCGCGCTGTTGATCGAAACGGCCGTTGTGCTGGCGCGGCCAGGCGAGCGCGCCGTGCTCGGACCGGCGACCGACGGCGGCTATTATCTGCTTGGAGTGAAGA
>JASHSY010000265.1 GCA_030040825.1 Xanthobacteraceae bacterium | reverse complement strand
GATTGCACCATGGCCTCGCGCGTCACATCGCGCGCATCGACCGGATTATTCGAGCGCGAATTCTCGTCCATCAGATGGGTGAGCAATTCCTGGTCGAGCGATCCCCAGTTGGCGCCGATGCGCACCGGCTTGTCGTGCTTGATCGCGGTCTCGACGATGGCGGCGAACTGGCGGTCCTTCTTTTCCTTGAAGCCGACGTTGCCGGGATTGATGCGGTATTTATCGAGCGCTTCGGCGCAGGCCGGATGATCGGCGAGAAGCTTGTGGCCGATATAGTGGAAATCGCCGACGATCGGCACGTCGACATTCATGCGCAGGAGCTTTTCCTTGATGTGCGGCACGGCGGCCGCAGCTTCATCGCGATCGACGGTGATGCGGACCAATTCCGAGCCGGTCCGCGCCAGCGCCGCAACTTGCTTCGATGTCGCGTCGGCATCGGCGGTATCGGTATTGGTCATCGACTGCACAACAACCGGCGCGCCGCCGCCGACGGTGACGTTGCCGACCTTCACGGCGACGGTCTGATGCCGTGGGGCGGGGCCGGAAAACTCGATCATTTCGCAAGTCCTTGCAATAAGTTAGGCGGATTGTGCGAAGCCAGACGCGGTCCCTCCAGGGTCCCGCCGCATTCGATATAGCCCTAGCGCGGCCGGTTTACGAGGACCAGCCCCAGCGCAACGAACGCCACCGCGAGGGCAAAAGGCGCGGTTAACGGCTCGCCCAGGACCAGATGCCCGGCGGCGACGCCGAATAGCGGCGTCAGGAAGGTGAAGGCCGACAATCTGTTGGCGGAATAACGAATGACCAGCGCGAACCAGACCACATAGGTCACGCTCACCACCCAAACCGCCTGATAGGCCAGCGCGCCAAGCGCGAGCGGCGACGGCATTGCACCGATACGCTCGCCGAAAGCAAGCGCTGCGACGGTGAGGAACGGGATCGAGACCACCAGTTGATACAGCATGGTCTTCTCGGAACCGATGCGGTTGAGCGCGCTTGCCTTGATGATCAAAGTTGTCGCGCCCCACGCGGCAGCAGCCCCGACCATCATGATATCGCCGAGCATCTGATGCGGATCGCTCGCCGGCGTCGGGAGGCCGAACGCGATCACCATGCCGACGAACGACAGCACGAGACCGATCCATTGCAAGGGATGGAAATGATCGCCGGGAACGAACCAGCGCGAGCCGATCACCACGAAGAACGGCGCCAAATAGATGAACAGCACGGCACGGGTCGCCGTGGTCCAAATCAGCCCGCGATAGATCAACAGGAATTCCAGCGCGAACAGGACGCCGGCGACGATGCCGGGAAGCAATGTACCATCGCGTTTGAACAGAGCCTGGCCGCGCCATTTCGCATAGGCTGCAACCAGTAATGCGGCGATCAACGAACGGACCACCGACTGAGTAAGCGGCGGAATGTCATGGATGGCGAGCTTGATGGCGACCTGATTGAAGCCCCAAGTCAAACACAAGACGAGCATCGTCGTGACGGCGAGCGCATCGAGCGGACGGGATTGCGGAGACTGCGGCACTGAAGTTCGAATTGCGGAAAGATTTTAAGTCAGCGGTCGCGGCAATGCGAGCAGACGCCGGCGATTTCGATCACCGGGCTTTTCGGCGAAAAGCCTGCTGCCCGGCACGCGGTCTTGAGCGCATCGGCGACGATGCCGCCGGTTGCTTCACCGACCGCGCCGCAATGCTCGCAGATCAGGAACACTACCGGATCGCTGTCGGTATGCTCATGCACACAGGCAACGAAGGCGTTGCGGCTTTCGATGCGGTGAACGAGGCCATTGTCGCGCAAGAAATCGAGCGCGCGATACACCGTGATCGGCGCCGGACGGCCGCTGTCGGCGGCGAGCCGGTCCATGATCTCGTAAGCGCCAAGCGGCTTGTGGCTTGCGAGCAAAGTTTCCAGCACGCGCCGTCGCATCGGGGTCAGCCGCTGCGCGCGGGCAGCGCAAAGCTGTTCGGCGTGCGCAATAGCGGTGCTGGTGCAACTGCCGTGGTCGTGGTCGGGCGCCGGGAAGATCGCTTGCGGCATGACGGTCCTAATTGCGGTCCAATTTGAGCCATTCGGCGGGTGGCGCGAAAACGTGACGCGCCCCCGATTTTGATATTGCGCCGCAGCAAAAAGCGTCACACATTGCCGCCGCCTTGCGAAAAAGTCATGCGGGAAATCGGCGCTCACGGCAAGGCGCAGCCACGCAATTGCAGCCACACATTTGGGGATCACCATGCTGAAGGGAAAGACCGCCCTCGTCACCGGATCGACCTCGGGTATCGGGCTTGGCTACGCGCGCGCGCTTGCCGCCGAAGGCGCCAACATCACCATCAACGGCTTTGGCGATGCGGCCGCGATCGAGGCCGAACGCACGCGTATTGAAAAGGATTTCGGCGTGCGCGTGTTCTATTCGCCGGCCGATATGACCAAGCCCGACGAGATCGCGGACATGGTGCGTAAGACCGAACAAACCTTCGGCTCCCTCGACATCCTCATCAACAACGCCGGCATCCAGTTTGTGTCTCCGGTCGAGGAATTTCCAATCGACAAATGGAATCAGATCATCGCCATCAATCTGTCGGCGGCGTTTCACGCTATTCGCGCCGCGGTACCGGGTATGAAAAACCGCAAGTGGGGCCGCATCATCTCGACTGCGTCGGCACATTCGCTAGTCGCCTCGCCGTTCAAGGCCGCCTACGTCTCGGCCAAGCACGGCATCGCGGGTCTCACCAAGACCGTGGCGCTAGAGCTTGCGACGTTCGGCGTCACGGTGAACTGCATCAGCCCGGGTTATGTCTGGACGCCGCTGGTGGAGAAACAAATTCCCGACACCATGAAGGCGCGTAATATGACCGCCGAGCAGGTCAAGCGCGACGTGCTTCTGGCCGCGCAACCGACCAAGGAATTCGTCACTGTCGAGGAAGTGGCGGCGCTCGCCGTCTACCTTTGCTCCGACGCCGCGAAAGCGATCACCGGCGCCAATCTTTCGATCGACGGCGGCTGGACCGCAGCATGAACATCCACTGCTGCGCGCGATGCGCGGCTTTAGTTTTCTGAGCCGCACATGGTCGTCAAAACCATTCTCAATTCGCTCCTGCCCGGCCGCGCCGCAAACGGGCAGGGGGCGCAAGCGACCAAGCGGATCAACCTTGCGCTGCAAGGCGGCGGGGCGCACGGCGCGTTCACCTGGGGCGTGCTTGAGCAAATCCTGACCGACGGGCGTCTGGTGATCGAAGGTATTTCCGGTACCTCGGCGGGCGCGGTCAACGCCATGATGCTCGCCGACGGCATGGCGCGCGGCGGACCAGACGAAGCGATCAAGCGTCTTGCCGATTTTTGGCGGGCGGTGAGCAACTACGGCAGTCTGCCGCCGCTCCAGCGCGCGGTGGTGGAGCGGCTTACATCGTTCATTCCGCTGGAAGGCACGCCGATGCAGGCGTGGCTCGACACCATCTCAAAATATTTTTCGCCGTACGATTTCAATCCGCTCAATATCAATCCACTCAAGGATTTGTTTGATCGCTTCATTGATTTTGAGGCGGTGCGCGCCTACTCCGCTTTGCAGCTCTTCATTTCGGCGACCAATGTGCAGACTGGGCGCGTGCGTATCTTCTCGCGCCAAAAAATCACCGCGGAAGCCTTGATGGCGTCGGCGTGCCTGCCGCTGTTGTTTCGCGCGGTCGAAATCGACGGGGTGCCCTATTGGGACGGCGGCTATCTCGCCAACCCGGTGATCTTTCCATTCTTCGGCACCACCGCCACCGAGGACGTTCTGGTGGTGCAGATCAACCCGCTGGTGCGGCAGGAGACGCCGACGTCGGCCAGTGAAATCGTCAACCGCATCAACGAAATTACCTTCAATTCATCACTGCCGTCCGAATACCGCGCCATTGAGTTCGTCGCCCGGCTGATCGATAAGGGGCGACTGCCGCGCGGCACCGGGCCGGGCCAATATCGTCGGATCAACGTGCACCGTATTGTGTTCGATCGCTTCGGCGCGCATTTCGACGCGTCGAGCAAGATCACCAATGATTACGCGTTCTTCGAGACACTGCGCGTCAACGGTAAGCGAGCGGCGCGCCGATTCCTCGACGACCATTTCGATGATATCGGCGTCAAGAGCACGGTGGATCTCTTGGCGGAAGCGCAAGCCGAGTGGGCGTGATACGTTCGAATTGATGGTCAACGTATCACCGCTGTTGTCCGCAAAC
The DNA here is from genome assembly GCA_030040825.1 of Xanthobacteraceae bacterium. Lineage (GTDB taxonomy): Bacteria > Pseudomonadota > Alphaproteobacteria > Rhizobiales > Xanthobacteraceae > BOG-931. Next base: position 5,256 of record JASHSY010000265.1, on the reverse strand, counting down.
ATCGGCTCTACCCGGCTCGATATTTGCGTCGCCGATATCACCACGCTTTCGCTCGACGCAATCGTGAATGCGGCTAACCGGACGTTGCTGGGTGGCGGTGGCGTCGATGGTGCCATCCATCGCGGCGCCGGACCGGAGCTTTTGGAGGAATGTCGCAAGCTCGGCGGCTGCGCGACAGGCAGTGCGAAAATCAGCCGCGGCTACAGGCTGCGCGCCAAACATGTGATCCATGCCGTCGGTCCGGTGTGGAGCGGCGGCAACAGCGGCGAAGACGAATTGCTGGCGTCGTGCTATCGCACTGCGCTCGATCTTGCCGCTACGCACCGCCTAGCCTCGATCGGCTTTCCGGCAATCTCGACCGGCGTGTATCGCTTCCCGGCGGATCTTGCCGCGCGCATTGCCGTCGGTACGGTCGCCGCCGAGCTTGCATCCAGCCCGCGGGGCATCGCGCATGTGGTGTTCTGCTGCTTCGCGCGGGAGGCGGCCGACCACCACATCGAAGCCTTCACGGAACTCGGCATCGCTTGAGCGGGTATTGAGCGGGCTGCAATGCAGGCCTGCGGGAACGTACATAGATAAAATATAAGCTAGCTTATATTAGGCACCGCTAGATATTTTCGCTGGAGCCGCGGTTATGCCTCCCCTTTCGCCAAAGCGCGAATTTGCTTTTCTACTCAATGACGTAGCGCGCTTGCTGCGGACTTACGCCAACTATCGCGCTGCGCAATTCGGCATTACCCGGGCGCAATGGGCCGTTCTGGTCCGGATCGATCGCGAGGAGGGGCTCAATCAATCGGAACTCGCCGATACACTTGATCTGCAGCCGATCACGCTGACGCGGCTGCTCGACAAACTCTGCGACAGCGGCCTGATTGAACGGCGGCCGGACCCGGATGATCGCCGTGCCAAGCGGCTGTTTTTAATGCCGGCGGCGCGCCCGCTGCTCGAGCAGCTGCGCGTGCTCGGCGAAGAAACGATGGCGGAGGCGCTTTCAGGCGTCGACCGCGCCAGCATCAATCAGATGGTCGGCGAACTGTCGACGGTGAAGGAAAACCTGCGCCGGCTGATTCAACAGCGTGACGGTGAGGGAACGGCGGGAGAGCGGCATTATGGCTGAGCCGCTGCGCAAATCCGCCCCGCCGATTCGCGACGAAGAGGCGCCGCGGCCGGCCATCGCGCCGGTCAATCCGGCCGACGCGCATACCGCGCGGCGCACCTCGCCAGCCGACAAGTTGCGCGGCATGAAACGCCATGACCGCATGCGCTGGATATTGTTCGCGCTGCTGCCGCTCGTGCTGATCATCGGCGGCGCCTGGTACGTGACCGGCGGCAAAGTGATGTCGACCGACGATGCCTACGTGAACGCGGAGAAGGTCGGCATTTCGACCGACGTGTCGGGCATCGTGCAGGAGGTTGACGTCAAGGACAACCAGCACGTCGATGCCGGGGAAGTTCTTTATCGGCTCGATCCACGTCAATTCCAGATCGCGCTCGACAACGCCAAGAGCAATCTGGCGCAAATCGGATTGTCGATCGACGCGATGAAGCAGGATTATCGGCGGATGTTGAGCGATGTCGCCGCCCAGCAGGCGCAAGTCGATCTCGACCAGCTCAACTACGACCGCAATGTCATGTTGCTCAAAAGCGCCACCATCTCGCAGGCGGTGTTCGACCAGACTCACTACGCGCTCGACAACGACAAGAGCAAACTCGCGGCCTTGCGCGAGCAGACGCAAGTGCAGCTCGCCAAGCTCGGCGGCAACGCGGACATCGGTACCGCCCAACACCCGCAATACCTGCAAGCGAAGGCGCAGGTCGACGAAGCCCAGCGGCAACTCGATCACACGGTGATCACCGCCCCGTTCGCCGGCACGGTCACCAATGTGCCCTCGATCGCGCCGGGGAAATATCTCGCGGCTTCGACGACGGCCTTCTTCCTGGTCGATACCGACCATGTCTGGGTCGATGCCACGCCGAAAGAGACCGAGCTGACTTACGTCCGGCCCGGACAGAAAGCCACGGTAACGGTCGACACCTATCCGGATTATGAGTGGCACGGGGTGGTCGAGAGCGTGAGTCCCGCGGCGGCACAGGAGTTTTCCCTGCTGCCTGCGCAAAACACCAGCGGCAACTGGGTCAAAGTGGTGCAGCGCGTGCCGATGCGTGTGCGGCTCGACACCAGCGATAAAAATCTGCCACCGCTGCGCGCCGGCATGAGCGTCGAGGTAAACGTCGACACCGGTCATGCCCGCGGCCTGCCGCACTTCCTTACCGGATTGTTCGGCAGGTCGCATCGAGGCCAATGATGGGCGGCGAAATCACCGCAGCCGGTGGCAGCCGTGCCGGGCTGACCGTTTGCGTGATCATGGCGACGCTGATGCAGGCGCTCGACACCACGATCGCCAATGTCGCGCTGCCCTATATGCAGGGCAGCGTCGCGGCGAGCCAGGACCAGATCGCCTGGGTACTCACGTCCTATATTGTCGCCGCCGCCATCATGACCCCGCCGACCGGCTTTCTGGCCGGGCGCTTCGGGCTGAAGCGTCTGTTCGTGGTCGCCATCACCGGATTCACCATCGCATCGATGCTGTGCGGCATGGCGCAATCACTGAACCAACTCGTGCTGTTCAGGGTCATGCAAGGAGCCTTCGGCGCCTCGCTGGTGCCATTGTCGCAGACCGTGCTGCTCGGCAGCTACCCACGCGAGCGCCAAGGCTTTGCCATGGCGCTGTTCGGCATCGGCGTGATGATCGGCCCGGTGCTGGGGCCGGTGCTTGGCGGCTGGCTGACCGAAAATTATAGCTGGCGCTACGTGTTCTACATCAATCTGCCGATCGGCATTATCGATCTGATCGGCATCATGATCTTTCTTCCGGACTCCCCGCCCGACGCCAGGTCGAAGCTCGACTGGTTCGGCTTCGGCACGCTCAGCATCGCGATCGGCAGCTTGCAGATCGTGCTCGATCGCGGCGAGCAACTCGACTGGTTCGGCTCCGGCGAAATCATCGTCGAGACGATCGTCGCGGTCTCGGCGTTCTATCTGTTCCTGGTGCACACATTCACGGCGAAAAATCCGTTCGTGCGGCCGGGCATGTTCCGCGACCGTAACTTCGCTGCCGGCATGCTGTTCATCGCCATCGTCGGCCTGACCTATTACGCCTCGATGGCATTGCAGCCGCCGTACCTGCAAGAACTAATGAATTATCCGGTGGTGACGGCCGGTCTGGTGATGGGACCGCGCGGCGTCGGCACCATGATTTCCATGTTGTTCGTCGGCCGCATGGTCGGCCGCGTCGATACCCGTATTCTGGTCGTCGTCGGATTGTCGTTGACCGCCTGGTCGTTCAATCAGATGACCGGCTGGACGCCGGATATTTCGCAGGCGACCATCATCGGCGTCACCATGGTGCAGGGCTTCGGTCTTGGCTTTCTGTTCGTGCCGTTGAGCGCGGCGACGCTATCGACCTTGCCGCTGAACGAGCGCGCCGAAGGCGCCGGGCTGTTCAGCCTGTCGCGCAATATGGGCTCGAGCATTGGCATTTCTGTAGTCAACAGTTTGTTGGTGCAGAATACCCAGGCCAATCATGCCGACATCGCGCAGAGCGTGACGCCGGTAAACCGCGCCTTCGAGAACCCGCTGATCGCGCATGCCTGGAATCCGCTGACCGCCGCCGGCCGCGCCGCCCTCGATGCCGTGATCACCCAGCAGGCGCAAATCATCGCCTACATCGACGATTACAAGCTCTTGATGATCGCCACCTTGTTGGTGATGCCGCTTTTGTTCGTCTTCAAGCGGCAGCCGCGCGGCGGTACGGCAGCACCGGTCGTCGTCGAGTAATCGTCGGTCATTGCGAGGAGCGAAAGCGACGAAGCAACCCGAGCCGTCGCTCTGGATTGCTGCGCGGAGCCTGTCATCGGGCCGGCCACTTCGGGCCGGGCCCGTTGGTTCGCAACGACGAAACGAGCCCGATTTTTCGCGAACTACTCGCCCGCCCCACCGGCCGCGGCTTCGCGCGGTTCGCCCTCGGCCTTTTGCTTGGCTTCGAGGTCTTCGCCGGTCTGCTGATCGACGGCTTTCATCGACAACCGGACCTTGCCGCGCTCGTCGAAGCCGAGCAGCTTGACCTTTACCTTGTCGCCTTCCTTGACGATGTCGCTGGTCTTCTGCACCCGGCGTGGCGCGAGTTGGCTGATGTGAACCAGACCGTCCTTGGCGCCGAAGAAATTCACAAACGCGCCGAAGTCCATCACCTTGACGACGGTGCCGGTGTAAATGTGCCCAACTTCCGGGTCGGACGCTATCGATTTGATCCAGTCGATCGCCGCCTTGATCGCCTCGCCATTGGCGGAAGCTACTTTCACCGAACCATCGTCTTCGATGTTGATCTTGGCGCCGGTTTTTTCGACGATTTCGCGGATCACCTTACCGCCGGTGCCGATGACTTCGCGGATCTTGTCGGTCGGAATCTTGAACGTTTCAATGCGTGGTGCGTACTCGCCAAGTTCCGCGCGCGCGGTGTTCAGAGCTTTCGCCATTTCGCCCAGGATGTGCATGCGGCCCTCTTTGGCTTGGGCCAAAGCAACCTTCATGATCTCCTCGGTGATGCCGGCGATCTTGATGTCCATCTGCAGAGACGTGACGCCGCCCTCGGTGCCGGCGACCTTGAAGTCCATGTCGCCGAGATGGTCCTCATCGCCGAGAATGTCGGAGAGCACGGCGTAGCGCTTGTCTTCGAGGATCAATCCCATGGCGATGCCGGCGGTCGGCCGCTTGAGCGGCACACCGGCATCCATCAGCGCGAGCGAAGAACCGCACACCGTCGCCATCGACGATGAACCGTTCGACTCGGTGATCTCGGAGACGAGACGGATCGTGTAAGGGAATTCTTCCTTGGACGGCAGCATCGGATGGATGGCCCGCCAGGCAAGCTTGCCGTGGCCGATTTCGCGGCGGCCGGGCGCGCCCATGCGGCCGGTTTCGCCGACCGAATAAGGCGGGAAGTTGTAGTGCAACAGGAACGTCTCCTTATATGTACCCTGCAACGCATCGACGAACTGCTCATCTTCGGAGGTGCCGAGCGTGGCAACGACGAGAGCCTGAGTCTCGCCGCGGGTAAACAGCGCCGACCCGTGAGTGCGTGGCAGCACGCCGACTTCAGCCACGATCTGCCGCACCGTCCTGACATCGCGGCCGTCGATGCGCTTGCCGGTATCGAGAATATTCCAGCGCACGATCTTGGCTTCGAGTTCCTTGAA
>JASHSY010000264.1 GCA_030040825.1 Xanthobacteraceae bacterium | reverse complement strand
AATTTTTCAATCAACGGTGACAGCAAGCCCGAGCGTTGTTTCTTTGCCTCGGCACGCCCGGTCAGTTTTTGCGCCAGTTGGCGGATCATATCGGCCGTCCGGTGATTGGCCGCGACTTCCGCGATCATCTGTCCATTGTTCGCCGCCGAGCCAAACATCTGCGGATCGAAGGGAATGGCCGCCACCGGATCGTCATCGAGCGCTTTGGCAAAATCGGCAGCTTTGATCTCGGGCCGCTTCGGCACCCCGATCTGGTTGAGGCAGTAGAGCGGACGATGGTCGTTAGGACGCGCCGCCTTGAGGAAGTCATACAGATTTTTGGTGTTGCGCAGATTTGCCAGGTCGGGCGCGGCCACGATCAGAATGTCATCGGCGCCGACCAGCGTCTGCTTGGTCCAGCCGGTCCATTGGTGCGGCACGTCGAGCACGACGCAGGGCACCGTGGCACGCAATGAATCGAAAATCGCCTCAAACGCATCGGCGCCAAAGTCGTAGACATGATCGAGCGTCGCCGGTGCGGCCAATAGGCTCAAGTGATCGGTGCACTTCGACAGTAGCCGGTCGACAAAGGCGTTGTCGATGCGGTCGGGCGAAAACACCGCTTCAGCGATGCCCTGTGGCGGATCCTGGTTGAAGTCGAGGCCTGCGGTACCGAAGGCAAGGTCGAGATCGGTCACCACCGAATCGAGCATCAGGTCGCGTGCGATCGAGAAGGCGATGTTGTGCGCGATGGTCGACGCGCCAACGCCGCCCTTGGCGCCGACCACCGCGATAATGCGGCCGACCGGCTTGGCGTCGGGTGCCGAGAATAATCCGCAAACCGAGCGCACGATCTGTAACGCGCCGATCGGCGCGATCAGGTAGTCGCTGATGCCGCGCCGCACCAGTTCGCGATAAAGTGCGACGTCGTTCATCCGGCCGACGACGATCACGCGAGTGGCGGCGTCACAGACCGGAGCGAGCTGATCGAGCCCGGCCAAGATATCTTCGCTGCGATTTTCCGATTCGAGAATAATGACGTTTGGCGTCGGCGAGGTCCGGTAGGCTTCAATAGCGGCGATCAGTCCGCCCATCTGGATGCGCAAATGCGCCTTTGCCATCCGCCGATCTTCACCGGCGGCCTGGATCGCAGCCGCGGTCTCCACGGTCTCGCAGAAAGCCTGCACCGAGACGCGCGGCGCCGGCGCTATGCGCTCATCACGGCCGGCGACTTCGGCAGGCGGGCTTTCTTGCAATTCGGCTTGGCTAGCTGAACTCATGATATGGCGGGATCATTGACCTGTGGAACTGACATTGCTGATCTTGGTCGTGTCGGCGGCGGGATAAGTTGTCTGCGTCGGCTGGCCTTGCCGATATTGTTCCATCACCGTCGTTCGGCGCATCTCGTAGGCCGGCGTTTCGGCGCGCGGCTGCACCAGATCGGCCGGATTGTCGACCATGGCGGCAAGGTTGCGCTGGGTCGCGCAGCCTGTGTTCCATGGCGGCTGATTTTCGAAGAAATTGCGGTTGAGGCTTGGCCCGGTATCCTCAGGCCAAAGCCCGCACGGACCCGCTTGCGCGGCGATCCGCGGATAGGTGATGCGGATGGTGGCGAGGTTGATCGCCGGCGGACGATAGCCGCGCACCAATAGGCCGTCCGCCGGCACGCCATTAGCCAGCAGAAGCGAGCGAACCGTACGCATGGCTTCCGCCGCCGCATGTTCGTTGCTGGTGCCGACCGGCAGATCGACCACAACGCCGCCGGTGGCTTCACGCTTCCAGGTATGGGCGAATTCCGCCACTTCGGCGCGCTGGGTAGGGTTGAGTGCGCCGCGGTTTCTGCCGACGAAGATTTCCAGCGTGTGATCGGCTTCACCGATCGTGATCGGATGCCGCAGCCGATAGTCGGTCGGCACGTCGGGAACGGCGGCGACCTGATTGTCGGTATTGCACGCGCAGAGGAAGATCGCGCAGGCGCCGACAAGCGCGGCGCGCACGATCAACGCCGCATGTCTGGGGCGCTCGGTGATCGTTGTCCGGACAGTCTGCATCGTCCTCTCCTCGCGCGACAGCTCAGTCAAGGATAAAACCGTATTTGCCGCGGTAGTTATCGGGCGGATCGGTCGCGCCGCCGACGCCGTAGATGCGATTGAGCCGGCCCAACAGAATACTCGCCGGATCGCTCGGATCGGCGAAACCGTCGTCCGGCCGCGACAGGTCCTTCTGCGCGACCGCGCGCACGACGTACGGCGTCACCAAAACCACAAGCTCCGTCTGATTGTTGAGATAGTCGCGACTCTTGAACAGCGTGCCGAGAATTGGCACCTCCATCAGCCCAGGAAAGCCGGTGATGTCCTGCTTGGTCTGATTCTCGATCATGCCGGCCATGGCCAGCGATCCGCCGGAAGGAATTTCGACGGTCGTGTCCGCGCGCCGCACATCAAGGCCCGGAACGGTCGTTCCCGCTACCGTCACGGAATTGGTCGAATTAAGCTGCGACACTTCCGTTGACACATGCAGGCTGATGCGGCCCGCAGACAGCACGACCGGACTGAAGGTCAGCCCGACACCGAAGTTCTGAAATGCGATACCGGGCGGCTCGCCGTTGGTCGAAGGGATCGGGTACGGAAACATGCCGCCCGCCAGGAAATGCGCAGACTCGCCGGAGATCGCGGTGAGCGTCGGCTCGGCAAGCGTGTGGACCACACCGGCTTGCTCCATCGCCTGCATGGTCGCCGTCAGCCCATTTTTAAATACCCCGGCGACCGAATTCGGCGGCGTGCCGTTGACCGGGTAGGCGTTGGGGTTGTTGAAATTGACCACGGTCGTGCCATAGCCAACGCTGCCGCTGAGATTAATGCCCAACTGCTTGATGACGGTGCGGTCCATTTCTGCGACCGTCACTTTAAGCATGACCTGATCGCGGCCGCGCACGGTGATCGAATTGACGACTTTGCTGGCAGGACCGGAGCAGCTGCTGGCAACAGGAGCTGCGCTCGCGCCGGCCACGCTGACGACTGTCGTGTTGCTGCCGCCGCTACCGCCGGCGCCGGCGCCGGAACCGCTCGCGCCGCTAAAGCTGCTTTCGCTGGCAGCGACGAAGTGTGATGCCACGTCGCAGGCCTGCTGCGCCTCAGCCTGAGTGGCCACGGTCCCCGTCAGAATGATGCCGTCGCCGATGCCTTCGACCCTGACGTCTGCATCCGGGATAATTCGTTGGATCGCCGCGCGGATGGGGCTGACATCTCGGGTGACCGCGATATCGAAACCGGCAATTTGTACCCCGGCAGAGTCAAAGAAGAAAATATTGGTTGCGCCCGCGCCGACAGCGACAATGTAAGCGCGGCGCGAGGAGCGAATGACAGCATTGGCAATCTTAGGATCGGCGACCAAAACATCCTTGATATCGCGGGGCAAATCGATGACCACCGACTTGCCTTTGCCCAGCGGAAGAAAGCGGGACGTGTAATCGCCCGCGGCAACCACGATCGGCTGCGCTGACGGGTCGCCCGCGTGCAGCTCGGCCGCGCCCGCGGCACCACCGTGCGCGGTGGCCCATCCGACCAGACAGGCCACGAGTCCGGCGAACGCGGCCGCACGGATCGCTGTCCCTGGTCCCATTCTCATCCCCTCCGTGCGCTCAGTGAATTGCCGATTGCGTACTCACACCGTACCGAACCGTATTGACCGGTTTGCCCTTGTCGTCGTCGTTGCCGCCTTCCGGGGTCGGCGATTGCGAGTCGAGGAGGCTGCGCAAGGTCAGCGACAGCGTCCCGAGCTGCTTCGATAGCGCCAACGTTTCCGCCTGATGCGGATCGAGTTCGACGGTCGCAGTCTTGCCGATCACGACTTTCTGGCCGTCCTTGTCCTCGACGTTCTGATCGACGGCGAGCACCCTGACGTTTCTCAGCACCGTTTCGCTGATGAATCTCTCGACACCGGTAACCTTCTCGGCCGCCTTGTCGCGGCGCGTCAGCACGACGTCGACGTGGTCGTTCGGCAGGATGAAGCCGCCGGCGCCGGTATCCGGCGACACGTCAATCGCAACTGCGCGCATGCCGTGCGGCAGGATGGCAGCCATGAAGCCGCCGCCCTTGCCGGCGACGACTTTGGAATCGCGGATCGGCTCACCGGCCAAGACCGGCGAACGCACGACGGCGCCGACGAAATCCTTGATCGCATCCGGCCGGTCGGGCTTGCGGATGAAGTTCGATCCGGCGGAAGCGGCAGGCCAAGTCTGCCACCCGACATCTGACGCGCCGACGACTTGACCGGTGTCGAGATTGGATTTTGCTACCAGCACATCGACGGTCGCAAGCGGCGGCGGCGGCGGCGGGCCCTTGGGCACCTCCGGCTGCTTACTTCCGCTCGCCAGGAACGCAGCGACGCCACCGGCGGCGAGAGCAACACCTAAGACGATAATGCGCGCGGGTTTCATGACCCTTTGACTTCCCAAAACGCAGCCAGCGGCAGCAGCAGCCGCCGCCCCAGGATTTCACCAGCTAAACGTCAAGGCATGGTTAATGAGGCGTATCCAAATCGCGTTAATTCCGCGTTACGCCGAGGTTTTTGGGGCCCGCACCCGACCTGGGCGCATGCCATGAACACGCCATCAAATGGGCATATCGCCAATCGTTAACGGATTATCGCAGCCATCCACTCGGTGTGCGGATAGACCAGCAATGCCGCGGCCGCGAGCGCGATACCGTAGGGAACGCCACCGTCCAGGCGATGCAGGCGCTCGGCCCATTCCCGCCCGACGAAAAGCGCCGGCAGTGGCATGGCGCGAAATTGGATGATCGCGAGCGTGAGCGCCCCGCCAAACAGCGACGCATAAATCAGATAATCGGCCAGGTGGGCGAAGCCGAGCCACAGCACGGTAGCGGCCGCCAGCTTGGCATCGCCGCCGCCAATCCAACCGCGTGCAAACAGCACGAATACCACGGCCAGCACGGCGGCAGCGGCACCGGCATGCGAGATCACCTCGGTCGTGGTCATGCCGACCAAAAGCGCAAGCAGTCCGAAGCCGGCGACCAGGATGAGTGACACACGATTAGCGATCGTCATCGTGAAAAAGTCGCTCAAGGCGGCGAACGCCATCATCGCCGGAAACAGCGTCAGTTTGATAACCTCGATCACGAGCGTCATGGCCAGCGGTTTAGCTTATTGTGGGTTGAGAGCCGGTTAGCGGCAGCCGACAAAAGCAAAAGGGCTCCGGGAGCAAGCCGGAGCCCTTTCGTAACATTCCGAACGCGAGGCTTACTTAAGCTGACTGGAGATCGAGGTAAACGTCGAGTTCAGCTTGGTGCCAAGGCCGTTCACGACGGCGATAATGGCAACCGAGATGCCGGCAGCGATGAGGCCATATTCGATGGCCGTAGCGCCCGACTCGTCCTTCACGAAACGCGAAACGAGGGTCTTCATAAGTTGGCTCCTTAGGTCCACACGTGGCTGTCTGAGCTCGACCCAAAGCCCGTTTGCCGGACCATTTGGATCAGCGTGGACGCTAACAACGAGAAATTGCGATGCGGTTAAATCAACCGCGGAAACCTCGCATCATCAGCCCGCTACGTATTGTAGTTAACGGCGCGTTTCTGCAGCAGCTAAAATTGCATGCATATTGCGATCGCGCGGCGCCGCTTGATCGTCGGGGCGCCGCTGATGGCGAAATAATAGGCAAGAAATATTTCAATCGCGTAAGCAGGTAAAATCGAGGTGTCGCGGGTCGGCGCAATCCAGCAACGCGTCCATCGGGCAGTTCACGTAACCCGCCATTCATTGCCCATTAATGCGCTTCCTCGATACCGTTAGCATCAGACACAGCGCGGGCGGTGCGACACGTGCACCAGCGAACCGGCCAACAGCGGCTCAACAGATGAACCAGGAATTGCTCGCCTTCGTCGTCAGTGTTGGCGAAACCGTTATGAAGAATATCCCGATCTCGCTCGGGCTCGCCGCTGCTTTCACAGTGCTGACCTACTTCTGGGCCTGCAATCCGGGCAAGCACTGGTGGGAAAAGCCTGATCTGGTGACCGATCTCTGCTACTGGTTTTTCATTCCGGTCATCACGCGTTATCTGCGCATCGGCATGCTGGTTGCCGGCGCCGCGGTCCTGTTCGGCATCACCACCGCCTCCGGCCTGATTGCTTTCTATCAGAACGGCCACGGACCGTTGGCGACGCTGCCACTCGCGGCGCAAATGATCATCTTCATGATCGGCGAGGACTTTATCCTGTATTGGACGCACCGCCTCTTCCACCGCAAGCGATTGTGGAAATACCACGCCGTACATCACTCCTCCGAAGAACTCGAATGGATCTCGGCAGCGCGCTTCCACCCGGTCAATCTGTTCTTAGGCGCGGTGATCGCCGACGTTGTCATGCTGATCATCGGAATCTCGCCGAACATCTTCGTCGTGCTGGGACCGATCACCATCGCCCATTCTGCATTCGTGCATGCCAATCTCGACTGGACGCTCGGCCCATTCAAATACGTGATTGCGACGCCGGTGTTTCACCGCTGGCATCACACCGCGGCCGAACGCGGCGGTGAAAAGAACTTCGCCGCGACTTTTCCGGTCCTCGACTTGATCTTCGGCACCTTTTACATGCCGGCGGGCGAGTTGCCTGACCGCTACGGCATCGACGACCGAGAGTTTCCGACGACCTTCGGTGCGCAGCTGATGCACCCGTTCACCAAGTAGCCGACAACCCCCGCCAAGCGGAACTCACGCGGAACGGCGGCGGCTTGTCGGGCGGCGAATTTGCATTTCTTTCACCAATTTCACGTCAAGTAGGGCGGTGCGTTTGTTTGAGTCCGCGTAGTGTATCGGAGACGAGCGATGGCCGCGTCGTACACGCGAGTCCGGACCAAGGCTGCCCCGCTCTGCTGGGCCTTTGTCGCCCTGCTGCCGATGATCGGCCTGACCGCGCCGGCTGCCGCAGCCGCGCCTCCGCCGGTCGAGCCAATCGTCGTTCACCTCGACCAAGCCCAAATTCTGCAACTGCCTGACCGGGCCACAACCGTCGTGGTCGGCAATCCGCTGATCGCCGATCTTTCGGTTCAGCCCGGCGGCCTGGCCGTAATCACCGGAAAAGGGTACGGCGCCACCAATTTTATCGTCATGGACAAGGCCGGCGCCATATTGACCGAGAAGACCATCGAGGTAACGGGGCCGAGCGACAACATCGTCGTGGTCTATACCGGCCAAACCCGGCAAACCTACAGCTGCACCCCGGACTGCTCGCCGCGGATTACGCTGGGCGACAGCGGCATCAAGGACTTCGACAAAGATACCCAGCTTTACAACGACTTCTTCACCAGCGCGATGACGCAGGCCGTTACGCGCAACCTGCAGGCCTCCGGCGCCGGCGCGCTTAATTCGGGTCACTGACGATTGAAACTTACGCCGGAATAGGCAGTGCCGTTGTCGACTTGATCTTCTCCATTGCGAACCGCGACGTGACATTCTTGAGCGGCACCGCCGCGATCAGCCGTTTGTAGAAAGCATCATAGCCGGCCATGTCCGGCACCACGACACGCAGCATGTAATCGACGTCGCCGGCCATTCGGTAAAACTCCATCACTTCCGGCATTGCGCCGACGGTTTTGGCGAAGCGTTCCAGCCATTCCTGCGAGTGGTCGCCGGTTTCCACCGAGACGAATACGCTGATGCCAAGGCCGATTCGATCCTGATCGACCAGCGCGACGCGCTTGAGGATGACACCGTCGGCTTCCAGACGCTGGATGCGCTTCCAGCACGGCGTGGAGGAGAGGCCAACCTTGTTGCCGATGTCGGCGACGGAGAGCGAGGCGTCATCCTGTAAAACCGCCAGGATTTTGCGGTCGATGGCATCCATAGGAATATTCTTCCAATACACTGTGGATATATGGATTTACATAGAAAAAAATTCCAAAGCAAGCCCGTTTTGAGCCGATCAGGGCGCCGGCACACGCTGTTCGGCCACAAACGCATCGACTTCGGCCCGCGTTGGCGTCCCGGCAGAACCGCCCAAGCGGCTGCACTTGATGCCCGCGACCGCCGCGCCAAACCGCAAAGCATCCGGTTCGGTGCGCCCCTCAGCCAGCGCCAGCGCGAATCCCCCGTGCAGCGAGTCGCCGGCGCCGAGGGTATCGACCGCCTGCACCGAAAAAACCGGCACGCCGCGGAGCGCGCGGCCTTCGAGGAAGAGAATATCATTCGGTCCATTGCTCACGGCCAGGAAAGCTTGCGTATGCCCGGCCATCTTTCGCAGCCCTTCGGCCAGATCGCTGCACCCGGTCGTGGCGACCAGGCATTCCGACGAAAACACCACATGTGTGGCGGCCGTAAACAACGGATCGTCTTCGGTCGTTGGCTTGTCGGCATCGAGCACGACGCGGAGACCGCGCTGTCGGGCCGCCTCGCAAATCGGACGCACGAACGGCGGATAGCGGTTGTCGGCAAGAACAAGGTCGGCGGCCTCGACCACCGCACGTGGATCGCGCGGCGTCACGGTCGCGATGCGCTGGTCGCGGTATGTCACGATCGTCCGGTCGCCGTGCGCATCGATGAAAATCGCCGAAAGCGCGGTAGCAAGGCCGTCGACCCGCTGACAGTCGCTGGTATCTACGTGTTCCCGCGCCAACGCTGCCAGCACGCGGTCGCCGTTATTGTCTTTCCCGGCCGGGCCGCCGAGTGGACCCGCGAGTTTGGCACGGCCGCCGAGGCGCGCGACCGCAACGGCGGCGTTCGCAGCACAGCCGCCGTTGACGATGAAAAAGTCCTTCGCTTCGACTTTGGTGTCAGGCAACGGCAGCGTCTCGACGCGAAACACTTCGTCGAGCACAATGATGCCGGTGCAGAGAATGCGCGGCTGCGTCGCCGTTTGCGCCATCATGTCACCAACACCTCGCGGCCGCGCTGGATAAAATCGCGGATGATGTGATGGGCAATGGCAATCGGCGGTGGCGTCGTCAGGCCGTCGGGATGCTTGCGCTCAAGCATCAACCGAAGCTCCTCGCGCTCGAACCAGCGCGCGGCTTCGATTTCGCTTTTGTCGATGACGATCGCGTCTGTCACCGCCTCGGCGTGACAGCCGATCATCAGCGAAGAGGGAAACGGCCAAGGTTGCGAAGCAAAATAGCTCACACGCGCGCAACCGATACCGACCTCCTCGAGGATTTCGCGTCGGACCGCTTCTTCGATCGATTCGCCCGGCTCGGCAAAGCCGGCGAGACACGACCACATTGTCGCTGGAAAATGCGGCGAGCGACCGAGCACGCAGCGGTCGCCGGCAATCGCCAGCATGATCACTACCGGATCGGTGCGCGGAAAATGCTCTGCCTGGCAGATCGGGCAGTCGCGCCGCCAGCCGCCTTGCGTCGGATCGGTGGCCGAGCCGCAATTCGGGCAGAACCGATGGCGGGCATGCCAGCCGAGGATCGCCTTGGCCTCGGCCAGCGGCGGCAGATGATCGGCGGCTACGATGCCTTGCACTGCAATCGAACGAAGATCGATCAGTTTGAGATCGCTGCGCGCCTTTAGCGTCTCGATTGCCGATGTTTGGATGCTGGCGCCGAAGCGGGGTTCGTCACCCAAAAAGCCGAGAAATACCGTTTCGCTTCCGCTTCCAAACTCGCGCGCTTCACGCGGTGAGAACAACGGATCGAGCGAGTCGCCGGTTTTCTTGAGAAGGACCTGTTCGCCGCCGATTAGATAAAAACCGGCACGGCCGTTCTTCGCCAATTCGGCGAGGCCAGAAACGTCGCCACGACGCTCGGCGGCGCGCTCGAGACGGCTTCCGGAATACGCCTGGTGGAAGGTCGGCGATTTCAGCTCGGGATGCTGCGACACGATACGGCGATAGAAGCCGCGCGGCTGATCCAGGTCAAGCCGCGTGCGATGCACAATGGCCGGCGCGGAACCTTTGTCGGCGAAGTCGACTTACGGAGTACGCATTGCATTATCTTGGAGAATTTTCATGGAAACCGACCTTCGTACCAACGCGGCGGCGGTCGATATTCAGCCGGCCGTATCGTGGGCGGCCGTGGCCGCGGGAGCTGTCGGCACAGCAGCTTTGTCGCTTTTGCTCGTCGCTTTTGGCGCCGGACTTGGCTTCTCCGCCATCTCGCCATGGAGCGATACGGGAGTGCTGATCTGGCACTGACGCGCTTTAATTCCACGCAGCCCGCGCGACCGTCACACAAAGCGCGAGCTTGGCGCGCTGCTCGGCCTCGCCAAGCGGGTTGCCGGCAACCGTGCTGGCGAAGCCGCATTGCGGACTGATTGCAAGACGATCCCGGTCGATGAAACGCGCAGCATCGTCGATCCGGCGAAGCATTTCTTCGCGCGTCTCGATCACCGGATTTTTCGAGCTGATCAGACCGAGTACCACGCCCTTGTCCGCCGCGACATGCCGCAACGGCGCGAAGTCGCCGGCCCGGCTCGTATCGAATTCCAGCAGAAAATGCGTCACGCCCGGGCAGGCGAACAAGGCCGTGGCAATTTCGTCGTAGCCGCCTTCAGCGAGATAGCGGCCTTTGAAATTTCCCCGGCACAGATGCACTCCGATTGCCATGTCCGGCGGCGCGTTCGCCACCGCGTCGGCGATAGCCTCGACGTAGAGTTCGGTCAGTTCGCGTATTGGGTGCTTCGGTGGACGGATCGCCAAAGCCAACCTACAACGACTACTGCCAGGCGAGCGACGAGATGGTCGCGCTCACTGTGCCCTTGGCGTCGGCAATGATGCGCAAGGTCTTGTCATCATAGGCGATGCCGGTCAGCCGCAGATCGTTGATCGCAACGGTGGCGGCTAATCCCGGGCTTTGCCCGGTGAAATCGGCAACCGCGGCGCCGATGCGTTTCTTCGCGTCGGCGGCAAATGGCTTCAAATCGATAACCGCATGCTCGGCGAGCGCTTTTTGCAAATATGGCACCGCGGCCTGTGCCGCCTCGCCGACGAGTCCGAACGCCGCCTTCGACTTCACATCGAGCGCGATGTCGGTGAAGCGCAGGATCTGCTGCGCCTGATCGAGCACCGGGCGCCCCCACACATGCACCGTGGCATCGGCGCCGACGGCAAACAGGCCACGCTTCTTGACGTTGACGAGAAGCGAAATCAGCAGACGGTCGCCGGATGGCGCGATCGCAGTCTGTTTGATGGTGGTGACGAACGAACCGGAGCCATCCTCCGGAAAGGTCTTGCCGTTGAACTGCGCCTCGACCAGGCGGCCGACCTCGGTGAACGGCACGTCGATCGGCACTGCGATGTCGAGCGTACCTTCGTTGGCCTGCGGCACCAGTTCAAGTTGGTTCGGAAACGGGCAAACCGGCTTGGTCTCATTCGGCACGATGCGGGTTTCCGCCTGCACGCCGATCAGCAACGTCACCGCGTTGGCATCGATCTTCGGTTGGGCCGCGATCGCTCGGGTTGGGCGGATTTCGAGCCAAAGGTTCGGCATGCCGGCAGCTGCCGCGCCGAGCGAAATGGCGCGGCAGAGCTTGCTCCATTCGCTCCGCGCCGCTCGCTCGATGAACGGATCGTTGCGCAATCGCGACTCCAGCGTGTTGGCCTGCTCGCGCACTACGTTGTCGAGCACCGGCTTCACTTCGTTCGAAACGCTCAGTTTGATGCCGGCGATCGGAAGAACGACATCGACAACGTTGACCTGCGCCGTCAAATTCGGCGAAAGCCGCCAGTTCGGCGCAATGGTCGGCCGGGAAACCGCCGTCACTGTGCCGTGGATGTCGGCATGCTGATCGAACGCTTTGCCGGCAAGCGATTCCACCTGCTGGCCGACGTTGCCGCCAACGAGATTCCCCAGCGCACCGCCAAGCGCGTTGGCCGCACCGCCAATTCCGCCGGTAACTGTGCCGAGCGCCTCGAACGTGCCGGAGAGCGGCGTGCTGATGACCAGTGCGTCCGGTTTGCCGGTGACATTGAGCGGTCCGCGCGTGATGTTGAAATTGAGCTGCGCGTTGGACAGGATTTTTGAAACCGGATTCGCCGGTTTGCCCGAGAGATTGCGCGGCGCCTGCACCTCCAGCGCATCGCGGATCGCCGTCATGGCGATGGCGGCGGGGGCCAGCACGGTTGACGTGCCGGTAAGCGGCTGCAAGGGCGGCATCGATACCAAAGCCGGACGGTCCTGTTGCAGGGAAGCAGACGGCGCCGGCCACAGCACGTTCATCAGCAAGGTCGCGCCGACGAACGCGATAACGACGATGATCAGGCCGAGGATGATGGTGCGAATATTCATTTTTTGCGCGCGTGACCGAGGGTGCCAGGAATGTACCCGTCCGCTCTTCCTTGCGGGAGGGGGGTCGCCAACTTGCTTTCTCCCCCCTCGCGGCCGATATAGGAGCCGGGAGGTTGGCGGTGGACGAGCCACTCGCCAACCGGGTCAGGTCCGGAAGGAAGCAGCCCTAACGAGCGCGGTTCGGGTCGCTCGTCAGCCTCCCACCCTCTCATATGAATGCAGCCCGCGTTGAGCGACGCGAAATGCGGGGACAATCGGCCCGCATACACGCCAAGGCGGATTTCGCCTCGATCCATCCGGGCTACCCTGTTTTGAACGTCAAAGGCTCACGGCGCAATGAACGAAGTGACCGACCAGACCGGCAGCTACCGCGTGCTGGCGCGTAAATACCGGCCGGCAACTTTCGCCGACTTGATCGGCCAGGATGCGATGGTCCGCACGGTTTCGAATGCCTTCGAAACCGGCCGTATTCCGCAAGCCTGGATTCTCACCGGCGTACGCGGCGTCGGCAAGACGACGACCGCGCGGATTCTCGCGCGCGCGCTTAATTATGAACTGCCGGATGGATCAATCACCGCGCCGACCATCGACATGCCAGTGCTCGGCGTCCATTGCCAAGCGATCATGGAAAGCCGGCATCTTGACGTGATCGAGATGGACGCCGCCTCTCACAATGGCGTCGAGGACGTGCGTGCCATCAATGACGCCATCCGCTATGCGCCGGTATCGGCCCGTTACAAGGTCTATATTCTGGACGAAGTGCACATGCTGTCCGGCGCGGCGTTCAATGCACTGCTCAAGACGCTGGAAGAGCCGCCGCCGCACGCTAAATTCGTGTTCGCCACCACCGAAATCCGCAAGGTGCCGATCACCGTATTGTCGCGGTGTCAGCGGTTCGACCTGCGGCGGGTAGACGCGGCGCTGCTGGTGAAGCATCTGCAGGGCATCGCCGGCAAAGAGGCGATCACCGCCGAGCCCGAAGCGCTGGCGCTGATCGCGCGCGCCGCCGAAGGCTCGGTGCGGGATGCGCTTTCGTTGCTCGATCAGGCAATCGCGCATTCCGGCGCCTCCGGCGCCGGCGCTTCAACAACGACTTTGGCCGGCCCGGTCCGTGCCGAGGATGTGCGGCAGATGCTCGGACTCGCCGATCGCGGCAAGATCATCGACTTGTTCGAGGCGCTGATGCACGCCGACCTGCCGCGGGCGCTGTCGGAGGTGCGCGATCAGTATAACGCCGGCGCCGATCCTGCGATGGTGCTTGGCGACCTCGCCGAATTCACGCATTTCGTCACCCGGGTCAAAGTGGTCCCCTCGCTCGCCGAAGACGTGTCGCTGACCGAAGCCGAGCGCACGCGCGGACGCGCCTTCGCCGTCACGCTGTCGATGCGCGTTCTTGCCCGTACCTGGCAGATGCTGCTTAAGGGCATCGAAGAAGTGACGTCAGCCGGCCGGCCGCTGGCCGCCGCCGAGATGGTCCTCGTCCGTATCGCTTACGCCGCCGATTTGCCGACCCCCGACGAAGTGATCCGCTCGCTCGGCGAAGGCGCGCGCAGTAATGGCGGAGCGCCCTCGCCTTCCAGCCAGCCGTCGTCGCGTCCGGACCTCCCGGCTCGCGCCGACGCACAGCGAGGCGATGTCCAACGTGGCGGGACGCGCGCTGCGTTGGCGACAGCGCCGGCCGAAGTTCTGTCCAACGCGCCGGTAGCGCGCGACGATCGGACCATTGTCGCAGCACGCGTTGTGCGGAGCTTCGAGGAGCTGGTAACGCTCGCCACGGAGAAACGCGACCTCGCGCTCAAGAGTGCACTTGAGCGCGATGTGCGCCTGGTCCGTTTTGAAGACGGACGGCTCGAAATCGCGCTTGAGGCAAGCGCCGCGAAAACGCTGACGGGCGAACTGTCGAAAAAGCTTTCCGACTGGACCGGCCGGCGATGGATGGTGATCGTCTCGGCCGAACCGGGAACTCCGAGCCTTCACGCCCAGGCGCAGATCCGCAAGGCCGAGCTGAAAGACGGCGTGCGCGGCGATCCGCTGGTGCAGGCGGTCCTGGCGCGGTTTCCTGGCGCGGAGATCGTGGACGTGCGCTCGCCGGGCGATCCGGCGGCCGCATCGTCGGACGAAATCCCGCTCGATGCGGCCGACCCTGGCCGCGACGAATAACGCACGAGTGACGCGATGGTCGATTTTCTTGGCCTGATGAAACAGGCCTCCGAGCTTAAATCCAAAATGGAAGCGATGCAGGCGGAACTCGACCGCATCGAGGTCGAAGGCAGCGCCGGCGGCGGGCTCCTGACAATAACGATGTCCGGCAAAGGCGAGGTGCGGGCGACCCGTATCGACGACTCGCTGATCAAGCCGGACCAGAAGGAAATCCTTGGAGACCTGTTCGTCGCCGCCCATGCCGACGCCCGCCGCAAGCTCGAGGCCATGTTGCAGGAGCGGATGCAGGCGCTCACCGGCGGTATGCCGCTGCCGCCCGGCCTGAAATTATTTTGATCGATGCCCACCGTCGCCGCCGGTCCCGAAATCGAACGGCTGATCCAGCTTCTGGCCCGCCTGCCGGGGCTCGGACCGCGCTCGGCGCGGCGCGCGGCACTGTTTCTCATCAAGAAACGCGAGCTGGTGATGGCGCCGCTTGCCGCCGCATTGCAGACCGCGATCGAGAAGATCGCGGTGTGTGGAATTTGTGGCAATATCGACACGCAGAATCCGTGCGCCGTCTGCACCGATCCACGCCGCGACGCGTCCGCCATTGTCGTCGTGGCTGATGTCGCCGATTTGTGGGCGCTCGAACGCGCGCATGCCATCAACGCGCGCTATCACGTGCTTGGCGGCACGCTGTCGCCGCTCGACGGCGTCGGCCCGGATAATCTGACCATCGATGGGCTGATCAAGCGCGCGCATGATCCTTCAGTGCACGAGATCATTCTGGCGCTTAACGCAACGGTCGACGGCCAGAGTACTGCCCACTACATCACCGATCTCCTGCATGATGCCAACGTCAAGGTCACGCGGTTGGCGCATGGCGTGCCGGTCGGCGGTGAACTCGATTACCTCGATGAAGGCACATTGGCGGCAGCGATCCGCAGCCGCACGCCGTTCTAGCCATGATGCGCGCTAGTGCCCGCAAAATAGTCACCGTCCGCCCGCGCAGCGACTGGACTCCGCGTGCGGGGTGCGAATCTCATAGGAATCAAAACGGTTTCGGCGACCTCGGCCTTTGGCCCGTGGTTTGCATAGACTTTGGTGCGATCTCGATCTCACGACTTGTGTTGAATGAGATTGCTTGGAGCCCCGGCGATCCCGGCACCGGGGCTCCATTCTTTTCCGGCGTTCGCGGGGCCCGGCAGCGCCCCGCATGAGCGACGACATCGCCTACAACAAGGTCTTCGACCTCATGCCGGGCCAGCCGGCCGAGGTGGCGCCCGGCGTGCGGGCGCTGGTCGCCAACAATCCAGGTCCGTTCACTTTCAAAGGCACCGTCAGCTATATCGTCGGTCGCGGCAAGGTCGCGATCGTCGATCCGGGTCCGGACGACGCCGCACACATTGCTTCGCTGCTTGATGCCGTGCACGGTGAAACCGTAACCGATATTTTCGTTACTCACACCCACCGCGATCATTCGCCGGCCGTGCCGGCGATCAAAGCGGCGACCGGCGCCAGGGTCTATGCTGAAGGACCGCACCGCCCGGCGCGGCCCCTGCACATCGGGGAAACCAATCGGCTCGATGCCAGCGCCGATATGGATTTCCGCCCCGACATCACATTGGCCGACGGCGCGGTGGTGGCGGGCGACGGCTGGACCTTCGAGGCGATCGCAACCCCGGGGCATACCGCCAATCACATGGCTTATGCGCTGAAGGAATCCGACCTGATCTTTTCCGGCGATCACGTGATGGCGTGGTCAACCTCGATCGTGGCGCCACCCGACGGCGCCATGAGCGATTACCTGACCTCGCTGGAGAAATTGGCGCGGCGGAGCGAGTCACTCTATTTGCCGGGCCATGGTGGGCCGGTCCGCGAAGCGCCAAACTTTGTGCGAGCCTATATCCGGCACCGGCAGGGGCGTGAAGAATCAATCCTCCGCCGGCTTGCCAAGGGCGCGGCGGATATCCCGACGCTGGTGCGCGCGATCTACATCGGGATCGATTCACGGCTGGTCGGCGCCGCCGCGCTTTCCGTGCTGGCGCATTTGGAAGATTTGGTCGCCCGCGGCGTCGTTGTCACCGACGGCGCGCCGTCAATCGGCGGCATCTATCGCCTGACCGACGCTCCCTTGCCAGCGGCCTGAGCGGGTTTCGGCGCCGGCAGCTTCTTCTCCGGAGTCGGCCCGGAGAGTACATCGTCCACATCGTCAATCAGCGCGCGCACGCGCGCGGCGTTGGTACCGAGATCGTGGCGCCCGTAGCGCGATGCCGAGCGCACGTCGATGCGCGCGCCGTCCGGCGTCGGTCGGACCCGCACCACGACGTCGTCGCGGAAGCTCAAGATCGGCGTGCGCGCGATTGCCTCGATCAGCCCGTCGCGGGCGCCGGCGCTCTGCGGCGGCCGCGCGTCGACAACATGCCAACGGCGCTTGGCGACGACTTTAAGAACTGCATCATAGGCTTCCTGCGGCGACGCAGTTGTGCTGTCGGGCTCGATGTCGGAATACGCCTTATGCTGCAGCTCCGCCACATGCAGTCCCGCATAGGTGACCGGATTGGCGTCGCGCGGCCGCAAGCGTGCGATCGCCTCGAAGCGCGGCGGGTCGATTGGATCGGTGGTCACGTCGTAGATCGCGGGCAGCCGATAGGCCTTGATGCCGAGATAAAGTGGATAGGCAATCAACGCGAACCCGATCAGCAGCGCGGTGAGCGATTCGCGGATGCCGCCGACGCCTTCCCTCCAGATCACAATGCCGGCCGCGCAGGTGAGCAGGATGGCGACCACAGCGAGCGCCAATGCGCCGGCGAGCGTGGACAACGCCGGCACGATGTCGAGCGCTCCAGATCGCACGATGATGATGGCGACAAAAGTGGCGGCGAACGAAAACAACGCGAGCCGTCGCGCCCAGATAGCGAGCCGCGATGTCGGCTGCTCGGCAATCCGCTTTCGGACCATCTCAAGACGATCCCTTGCGCCGTCTCGTCTTCGCCTTGCCGCGCTTGATTCCGGCCATTGCCTCCAGCACGGCGCAGGTCGAGGCGGTGTCTTGCATGGCATATCCGGCCGACATGGCGGCCGCATAAATCGGCAACGTCGCCGAAAACAGCGGGGTCGGCGCGCCCAGTTCACGCGCGAAACTGTCGATGACGTCAATGTCTTTCTGCCAGACCGAGACTTTCATGGTCGGCTGGTCGTAGTTGCCCGCGACCATCATCGGCGCGCGCAACTCGAAGACGCGGGAATTGCCGGCACCGACTTTGACTTGCTCGTAGACGACCTCCGGCGGCAGGCCGGCCTTCATGCCCAGCACCAGCGCTTCTGCACTCGCCACATTATGAATGGCAACGAGAAGATTGGCGATGTACTTCATGCGGCTGCCGTTGCCGAACGGGCCGAGATCCTCAACGAGGCGGGTAAA
Organism: Xanthobacteraceae bacterium; assembly: GCA_030040825.1. Lineage (GTDB taxonomy): Bacteria > Pseudomonadota > Alphaproteobacteria > Rhizobiales > Xanthobacteraceae > BOG-931. The sequence goes on along the minus strand of JASHSY010000264.1, from coordinate 5,764 downwards.
ATCGGCGAACAGCGGCCGGAGCTTTTTGATTTCGGCGCTGGGACCGGACGCATAGACCACGAGATCCTTGACCTTGGCTTGAAAGCCGGTGCCGCTTACCGGGCAATCGAGCAAAACGTGGCCGGCCTCGCGCAATACCGCCTCGGCGCCGATCTTATCCGCGAGCTTGAAGGTCGACGCCTCGATCACCACGCGGCGCGGTGATTTAGCTTTGGCAATCGACGCGGCCGTCGCGGCAAGCGCTGACGGCTTCGGCAGGCTGAGGATGATGACGGCCGCCTGCCGCGTCACCTCCTCCGCGTTCTCGGCGATTTCAACGCCCTGCTTCGCCAGGGCGCGCCGGCGCGATGCATCGATGTCATAGCCGACGACGCGCCAACCCGCGGCGACGAGATTCTCTGCGAATGCACCGCCCATGATGCCGAGACCGACAACGCCGACGGTGCCCCGCTTGTTAACCGCCATACCTCATTTGCCTTTCATGTTCATCGAAACCGACCACAGCGGCCTTGCTTCGCGCTTAGCGACCATGTCTTTGGTAATCGCCTTATATTTCTTGAAGTGTTCGCTTGCCAGATGCGCCTCCAAGGCTGCTGCGTTTTCGTAAACCTCGAAGATGAAAACGTGATTGGGATCCTTCTGTGAAACCGTCAAGTTCAGCTCGCGGCAACCCGGTTCCTTGACCGAGGCCACGGCATTTTCCTTCGCCGCTGCGATGAAGTTATCGACCTGACCGGGCACGACATCGTAGTCGACGGCCATGATGAATAGAGGTGTCGATTCCGCCGCCGCGCATTGACCAAAGGTCGATGCCGTAACCGCAAACGCCACAGCAGCAACAGCCGCAATTGATTTTAACATGACTTTAATCCTCCCGTTTCGGAGCTTGCTGCCGGCTTTTGTCCGGAGCAAATCCGCGCCCACAGCGTAGCTGCTCCATCTTCCGCTCGGAAGCCCCGCAAAAACCTGCTCCGGCGTTACAGCGCACCTTTGAGAAACCGCATCAAACGAGGAATAACCTGCGCGCTGTAGCTGTGCGGGTTGTTTTCAAATTGCTCGGTTGCCCATGAATGCCCGGCGCCGGGAACCATGATCAGGCTTGCTTGCGATCCGGCCTTGGTCAACGCCGCAACGAACGCGCCGGACTGGCTCGCCGGATCGACCAGATGGTCACGTTCTCCACATATGAACAGGAAGGCCACGTCACTGCGGTCGGCGGCGTGGTTGAGCGGTGAAGACTGCAAATAAATCTGCCGGTTCTTAACCGGCGAAACGCCGAGAAAATCCTGCACGATGCTGTCGCCTGGCGTGACGCTCATATCGTGTTTCCACTGCGACAGCATGTCGTAAATGCCGTAGAATCCAACCATCACTTTCACGTCGCTTGGGGTTTCGGCCTGCGGATCGTCGCGGTAAGCGGCATTGAGCCGTCCGGCGGTCAGCGCCACCATGGCAGCGAGATAGCCGCCGGCGGAGTCCCCGACGATTCCGATGCGGTTCGGATCGACGTCGAATTGCGCGGCGTTGGCGCGCACGAATTGCACTGCTGCCTTCGTGTCGTAGACAGCGCCCGGATAAATGCCGGGCTCGCCCAGTCGATAGTCGATCGCGAACACGGCGTAACCGGCGCGTGCCAGAAACAGGCCCCAATAGCGATAATCGTTGCGGCCGCCGCTACGCCACCCGCCGCCGTGGACTGCGACGAGCACCGGCGCCTTGGCAAGACCTTTCGGCAAGTAAAAATCGCCGACAAGCTTGATGCCATCATGTGTGGCGTAAACCACGCCAGGGCGGTTGGCGATCTCGTACTCCGCCGCGCTCACGCCGTTGCCGGACGACATCAGTCCCATCAAGGCTGCTGTGAAGCCGATCATGGCGCGCATGGCGCGTGCTCCGGGCAAATCTAACGCTCGTCGCCAAGCTTCGGGCGACGGCCAGTATTGCCCCCAATGGAAGCCTACCACCGGTCCGGAAAATGGTGCAGCGGCCCGCGCCCGCCGCCAACACCGAGCCGGTCAGCGGCCGCAATTGCGGCGCTGACATATATTTTGGCTTCGCGCGATGCCTGTTCAAGCGGCAAACCTTTGGCCAACCCGGCCGCGATCGCTGACGAAAACGTACAGCCGGTGCCGTGAGTGTTGTGGACGGCTACCCGCGGCGCAGTAAGCCGCACTTGGCTACCAGCCTCGACGAGGACATCGACGCTTTCGGCACCGCCGCCATGACCGCCCTTGATCAGCACCGCACCGGGCCCGAGTGCAAGCAGGCTTTCCGCTTGCAGGCGCATTTCGTCCTCGTCACGCGCCGGCAAGGTATCCAGCAAAGTCGCTGCTTCGAGAAGGTTCGGCGTTACCACCCGCACGCGCCCGATCAACTGCCGCAGCCGGCCGATTGCGCTCGATTCCAGGAGCTGATCGCCTGAGCTTGCGACCAGAACCGGGTCGAGCACGACGTTGCGCAATTGGTAGCGATCAAGCGCGGCCGCGACCACATCGATTGCCGCCGCCGTATTCAGCATGCCGATCTTCACGGCACCGATGTCGAGATCGGCAAACAGAGCGTCGATCTGCGCGGCGATGAAATCAGCAGGGACGTCGTGAATGGCGAACACACGCTTGGTGTTCTGAACAGTGATCGCGGTGATGACCGAGGCGCCATAAACGCCGAGCGCAGCAAAGGTCTTCAAATCTGCTTGGATTCCAGCACCCGCGCTTGAATCGGAGCCGGCAATGGTCAGTGCAATGGGAATGCTCATTCCCGATATTCTCCGCATCCCTTCGCGCCCATGCAACCTCGGATTGTTGCAGTCAATCATTGCCGAAATTTAACGCGCAAAACGAGCAACTTGACGGGCGGCGGCGAGTTCTACGCTTGGGGCGGCCTGCGCCAACGCGCCAACAATGCGCCTAGGAATGCGCCAATAAACCGAGGAGATCGTGCCATGTTGAGCCACAGGTCGAGCAAGCTGGCTATTGCGCTGCTAACGAGCGCAGCTATTGCGGCTATGGGCTTTGCGGGGGACGCCGTTGCGGCCAACCGCCCCAGCGGCGGCGGTGGGCATGGCGGCGGCCACGTCGGTGGCGGCGGCCATTTTGGCGGTGGTGGTCATTTTGGTGGCGGTCATTTCGGCGGCGTTCGTGCCGGCGGGTTCGCCCATGCGGCCGTCGGTCACAGTTTCGCCGGCCGGGCGGTGACCGCCCATGCCCTGACCAGCCACGCGACAACTTCACACACGCTCACCAGCCACGCCGCGAATAGGCGCAACTTCAGACACGCAGCAACCAGGCACAACTTCAGCAATGCTACGACTGCGCATAACAACGCTCTCGCGACGCAGCGCAACGCGGTGAACGGCACCAACGCTATAAGAACCAATAGCCAGGCCGCGAACGCGCGGTTCGCGAACGGGAATCTGCACGGCCTGTACGCCTTTCATCGCGCCGGTTTCAACCGCAACGCCTTCGGCAACGGCCACACCTGGGATCGCTGGGGCGGCCGTTTCTGGGGCGCCGGCTGGGATAACTGGGGCGGTGGCTGGGGCGGCTGGGCCGGTCCCGTATTCTGGCCATATCTCTACGGCGACATCTTCTCCTTCGCATTCTGGCCGTATGGCTACTACGATCCGTTCTTTGCATTCGGGCCCGATTTCATTCTCGCCAGCATTTTCGCGCCCGGGCCGTATTTCGGGCCGGACTATTACGGCTACGCCAATCAACCCGACGTCTATTACGGCGCCACCGCCGCGGATCAGCGCGCCATGGCCCGCACCGACGCCGCTGCGGCGCAAAGCTGTAGTGGTCTTGCGCCCGGCGTGACCGATCTGCCGATCGCGCAAATCCGCAAGACCGTGCAGCCGACCGGCGATCAGCTCATTGACTTGAACGCCTTGAGTGAAGCCGCCGCGAAAGCCAATAGCATCGTTGCGGGCTCATGCCCGAACGACATTCCGCTCACGCCGGTTGCACGGCTCGACGCCGCCGAGCATCGGCTCAACGTGGTGATCCAGGCGATTGATGTCGTGCGCGACCCGCTCGGCAAATTCTACGACTCATTGAACGACGAGCAGCGGCAGAAGTTCGACAACATGAATGACGCGAATGCCGGCCGTCACGAGACCCCACCGCAGGACCTCGCCGCGTTGTGCGGTCCGCAGCCCGGCGATGTCACGGCGCTGCCGGTGCAGCGTATTCAGCAGGTGGTACAACCGGACGCGCAACAGCAGGGCGCATTCGACGACCTGAAGAAGGAATCACAGGATATCGCGGCCAAGCTCCAAACTTCCTGCCCGACACAGATGCCGAAGACCCCGGTCGCGCGGCTTGAAGCCGTCAAGACGCGACTGACCGCCATGGTCGACGCCATGAATAGCGTCCGTCCAAAGCTCGAGGCTTTCTACGCGTCGTTGAGCGACGAGCAAAAGGCGAAATTCAATACCATGGGACCGCCGAAAAGCGCCGCAGCCGATCCGCAGGGTCAGACCAGCGAACAATAACCAACGACGGTACCGGTGAAGCGAGCGCTCAGGCGCCTCGCTTCGCCAGCATGCCATCGATGATTCCGCGCAAGATGCGCGCCGCGGCGGCCGGATCCGGCGCAAGCGACAGGGCCGAGATCACCGCAACACCATCGGCGCCGTGGGCGATGACGGCGCCTGCATTGTCGGCGTTAATGCCGGCGATACCGCAAGCCGGCATTGCCGGTGCGCGCCGCCGCAGAACGGCGGCGATGCGGGCAAAGCCTTCCGGACCGATCGGCGGATTCGGCAATTGCTTCGACGCCGTCGCATAGACGTTGCCGATCCCCGCATAGTCGATAGATTCGATCGGCGCGGCTTCCGCCTCGGCGGTCGAGCTAATCGAAAGCCCGATGATCGCGGTAGCACCGAGCAGGCGGCGCGCATCGATGGCAGCCATATCCGCCTGGCCGACATGTACGCCGTCGGCACCGGCGGCAAGCGCCACGTCGACGCGATCGTTGACCAAGAGCGGCACGTTGAACGGGGTCAATACGGCTTTGATCGCCCGCACCTCCTCCACTATTGCGCGCGTTTCGCCGCGCTTGTCGCGGAACTGAACCAGCGTGGCGCCACCGGCGGCGACACATCGGGCCAGATCGACGATATCGCGCCCGCCCGCGACCGCCGGATCGATGATTGCGTTAAGCCGCAAATCGACCGATGTCATGGGACGCACTCAACCGATGCCTGCATTGCGGTCGCCGGGTCTTACCAGAGCCATCGGTTTAGCTTAGCATTTATTACCCGAGCCGGAGGCGCGCATGGTCCCTTTCTTCGTGCAGATCAAATGCCACATGGGCAAATCCTACGAGGTGGCCAACCGTCTGGCGGACGCCGAGATCGCCTCCGAGGTCTATTCGACGGCCGGAGACTTCGATCTGCTGGTTAAGTTCTATGTCGAACAGAACACCGATATCGGCCATTTCATTGCCGAGCAGGTTCAGACCATTCCCGGCGTGCAGGATACGCGCACCATCATTACCTTCAAAGCGTTCGGGGGATCGTGACGGCCGCAGTCGCATCGCCGATGATCGCTTCGTCGGCTCTGGACGCGCCACGACGGCGGCAAGAAGACGCCGGTAGCAACGGCGCCCTGATCCCTCGGCGTCGAGCCGAGTTCGAACGACCGCGAAACCGGATCGTCGCTCGGCCGTATAATGCCTGAGAAACGCGTGCCGGCATACCGATGATGAAATCCGTCTACTGCTTCCGCAAGGAAAGGCATTTCCCAAAGCCGCCGGAGGCAAT
>JASHSY010000030.1 GCA_030040825.1 Xanthobacteraceae bacterium | reverse complement strand
CCTCGGGCTTTCTTTCTGGGCGAAATACTTCGTGGCTGTGTTGGTCGTGCCGATGGCGCTATTTTTGTTGCTCGACGGCGATGCACGCCGCCGTCTCGCCACGCCCGGCCCGTGGATTGCGGCTGCGGTCGCGCTCATCGTGACAGCGCCGCATCTCGTCTGGCTGGTGCAAAACGATTTCCTGCCCCTGCACTATGTCGAGTCGCGCGCCGAACCGGCGCACGGCGTGCTCGATCATCTGCTGTTTCCGGTGGAATATCTGGGGAGCCAGATCGTTTTTCTCATCCCGGCTTTGTTGATTGCCGGGCCGCTGTTGTGGCCGACGCAGGCGCCGACAGCTTCGCGGCCGAGCGCCGACGCATTCGATCGCCGCATCGTTGCGCTCCTCGCCTTCGGCCCGGCGCTCACCTTATTCCTCGCTTCGCTGCTCAGCGGCCGCGGCACCCAGGCGACCTGGGGCTATCCGCTCTGGCTGTTCCTCGGGCTGTTTATTGTGATGGTCGCACCGTCTGCCTTCGAGCGGACGCGGCTCGCGCATCTCGGCGCACACTGGGCGGCGGTTTTCATAATTTTCGTCGCCGCCTTCCTCGCCGATTACCTGGTGCTGCCGAATTTCGACCACCGCTATCGCGCCGCGTTCTTTCCGGGCGATGCGCTGTCGGCCGCGATCACCCAGCGCTTCGAGGCGGCAACCGGGAAAAAACCGGCCTACATCATCGGCTCGATGTGGGATGGCGGCAACGTCTCGCATTATTCCCACTGGCGCCCGCAGCCCCGCGTGCTGATCGACGGCCTGCCGCGCCGTGCGCCGTGGATCGATCTGGCCGATCTGCGCACCCGCGGCGCGGTGCTGGTGTGGACCGAAAGCGATCCGCAAATAATGCCACCGGCCCTCGCGGCGGTCGCCCCCGACGCCGAGATCGGCGCGCCGTTTCAATTGCCGTGGCGGCGCGGCGGCGGCACGGTAAGCGTCGGCTGGGCGATCCTACGTCCACAAGGTCCTTAAGGTGTCTTGATTTACCGCGCCGCGCCGGAATGCTAGATTGCCGCCGCTATCCAAGTAAGAGCGAAAAATGCCGGGCTATCTGAGACTTAACGCGTTTAGGGCGACGCCGTTAGTACGCGAGCCGTTCCAGCACCTGATCGTGCCGAGTTTCGTCGCGCCGGCTGCGCTTTCGGCGATCAACGCCGATTATCCGAAGATTTCCACCACCGGCAGCTTTCCGGTCGATCAGGTCAGCTTCGGCCCGGCGTTTCAGTCGTTGCTCGACGAACTGGAAGGCGACGATTTCCGTGTCGCGTTCGAAGAAAAGTTCCAGCTCGACCTCGAAGGCCGCCCGACGGTGACCACGGTACGCGGACGATGCGACGCACGCGACGGCAAGATCCACACCGACTCGACCAGCAAGATCATCACCGTGCTGCTTTATATGAATGAGTCGTGGGAAAATGCCGGCGGACGGCTGCGGCTGTTGCGCTCCGCCAACGACCTCAACGACATCATCGTTGAAGTGCCGCCGGTTGCGGGCACGTTGCTCGCCTTCAAGCGCAGCGATAATTCCTGGCATGGCCATGAGCCGTTTGCCGGCGAGCGCCGCGTCATTCAATTCAACTGGCTGACCTCGGAGGGCAATCGGCAGATCGCCATGCTGCGCCACCATACCTCCGCGGCATTCAAGCGCGTACTGCAAACGCTGCGGCCGGGGCGCGCTTAACTTCCCGATGGCAAGCGCCACCGACTTGCGCAACAGAGATTTCCGCAGGATTCTGCTGATCAAATTATCGGCGGTCGGCGACGTGGTTCACACCATCCCGGTGTTGAACAAGCTGCGCGCCCGCTACCCGGCCGCGCGCATCGATTGGCTGGTGACCCCGGCGATTGCCGAACTGTTGCGGCACAATCCGGCGATCAACAATGTGATCGAGTTTGCCCGCGAGGAATGGTCGGCCCCCTGGCGGCCGGCGCCGTTCGTCGCTTATGCGCGGCTCGCCGCAAAGCTGCGCGCTACCGGCTACGACCTCGTCGTCGACATGCACGGCCAATTACGCACCGCCATCTTCGCGCGTGCGACCGGCGCGCCGGTACGAATCGGATTCGACCGGCCGCGCGCCGGCGTTTGGGACGCTTCACCGCGCAGGTTCCCGGAGGAAGCGCGGCGGCACGCCTGGCAGGGCGCGCGCGAGGGAAGTTGGATTGCCTACACGCATCATATTCCGGTGCCGACGCTCGATCTGCACGCCGTCGACCGCTATCTCAACGTCGCCCCGCTCCTTGGCCTGCCGGAGGGCCCGGCGGATTTTTCCTTTCCGATTCCGCAGGCGGCTGAGCTCGGTATCGACGCGCTGCTGCGCCGTTACGGCATTGCCGGAACCTGCCTCGTCACCATGGCGCCCGGCACGATCTGGGAAACCAAGCATTGGGGCAGCGACAAATTCGCGGAGGTGGCTCGGCATTTCTTACGCAACGGCCACGCGGTGGCGCTGATGGGATCGGCACGCGAGCGTGCCGTGTGCGACGAAGTCGCGCGGCTCGCACCCGGCGCCGTCGACGTCGCCGGCGAAACCACATTGACCGAGCTTGCGGCACTGATACGCCGCTCGGCGATCTGCGTCACCAACGATTCTGGCCCGATGCATCTCGCCGTCGCGCTCGGTCGGCCGGTGGTCAGCGTGTTCGGTCCGACCGACGCGATCTGGATCGGGCCGTATCACCGCGCCGATGCGGTGTTGCAGGCCGGGATAAAATGCTCGCCCTGCTATCTGCGGCAACTCAGCCGCTGCCCGAACGGTCACGCCTGCATGCACCAAGTTGCAGCGAGCGCGGTGATCGAGCGGGCTGATGCATTTTTGCGCGAAGGAACCGGCGGCGCACAGCACGTCGCAGCACGCGCCAAGTAGCACGATCCCGAAAAGCAGAAGCCGGTTTCGGATAAGATCATGCCCGCCAAACAATCTAGACCCTGATCCGTTTCAATCTAGTGGATTTGGGTCTAGCTATTCGCAGCCGCCTCGCTTGCTCACACCGGCTGCTCGCGCGCGGCGAAAATCGCCAGCCACAGATACGTGCAAAGCAAGGTGAGTTCGACGAGGACGACGAACAAGCTGCCGCCATAGACCTGAGGAAAGAACGCCTCCACCATTGCCATCGAGACGACCGAAGTGAGCCACACCACCGCGCCCCAGGGCGCCGCGAGCCACAGTCCGACCGCGGCCACCAGATCGATGACCGCGAAGAACACCGTTGCAGTCTGCCACGCGACGGTGTGCGCCTCGAAGCCGCCGTCGGCGGCGCCGACTATGCCGCACACCGCGGCCCAATGGTAAAGCCCCTTTGCCAGCGACACCGCCGCCATAATGCGCAGAAACAAAACCAGATATTCCGCCCAGGTTCCGGCCGGATCGGAGGCCTTCCTGGCGCGCACCGGCTCAAGTAAGTCGCTCGGCCGTGTCGGCTGCCGCTGGGACTGTTCGCTCATGGCAATGCGGGCTTGGCATCCGCGGCAGGCGGAAGTCAACCATGACGACTCAAGCAGTAGCGGCTAGCCGCCGGACGCGGTACATAGAGCCAAAGTCCGTGGAGTAAGCTGATATGGCGATCAAATTCGGCCGCCCGCTGGAGCGGCTGCGTTCCGTTCCCGCCGAGGCCGAAGCGCCGGCCGGACGCCTCGATCTGGCCATCCGCCCGCGCCGGAACCGCCGCGCCGAATGGTCGCGGCGCATGGTGCGCGAACATGCGCTGACCACCGACGATTTGATCTGGCCGCTGTTTCTGGTCGACGGCGTCAATGTGCGCGCGCCGGTCACCTCGATGCCGGACGTCGAACGGCTCTCGATCGATCAGGCGGTGCGCGCGGCGGACCGCGCGGCCAAGCTCGCCATTCCGTGCCTCGCGCTTTTCCCTTACACCGATCCAAGCAAGCGCGACGACGACGGTTCCGAGGCGCTGAACGCCGACAATCTCGTCTGCCGCGCGGTCCGCGCCATCAAAAAAGAGGTGCCGGATATTGGAGTGCTCTGCGACGTGGCACTCGACCCCTATACCAGTCACGGCCATGACGGACTTTTGCGCGACGGCGTCATCCTCAACGACGAAACCGTGGCGGTACTGGTGCGCCAGGCGTTGATCCAGGCGGAAGCCGGCTGCGATATCATCGCGCCGTCCGACATGATGGATGGCCGCGTCGGCGCAATTCGTAACGGTCTCGACGGTAAAGGCTTCGGCGACGTGCAGATCATGGCCTATGCCGCCAAATACGCTTCAGCGTTTTACGGCCCGTTCCGCGACGCTGTCGGGTCGAACGCGGCACTCACCGGCGACAAACGCACCTATCAAATGGATCCGGCCAACGCCGACGAGGCGTTGCGCGAAGTGGAACTCGATATCGCCGAAGGCGCCGACATGGTGATGGTCAAGCCCGGTCTGCCTTATCTCGATATTCTGGCGCGGGTGAAGGACACCTTCGGCATGCCTACCTTCGCCTACCAAGTGTCGGGTGAATATGCGATGATCATGGCTGCCGCGGGGAACGGCTGGCTCGACGGGGACAAAGCGATGACCGAGAGCCTAATCGCGTTCAAGCGCGCCGGCGCCGATGGCGTGCTGACATACTTCGCGGCCAGAATCGCGGAGAAGCTCAAAAAGGGCGGAGCGTAGCCGCCGGCGAGCGAACGTAACGTGGGGATATCATGCGGGACGACGAGGATATCGGCCATTACCTGCCGCTGTTGCGCCGTATCATCATTCTGGTGGCGGTGATCACCGCCATCCCCGTGGTCTTGTGGACCATCACGGCGTTCGTGCGGGCCTATGTCGGCCCGCCGAAAATTCCGACCTTCCACCAGCTTGCTTCCAAGGCTTCGATCAACGAGCCGGCGAGCAGCAGTGCGAGCCAGGAGTCCAGGCAAGAGTCCAGCCAAGAATCCACCCAGGAGTCCACCGACCGGATGATGGCGGCCGCGGCGCAACAGGCGAAGCTTGCCGATCCATGGACGCCAACCGACGCGCCGGCGCCGAAGGGACCGTTGCTGGCCGAACGCGCGCCGGAAGCATCGATGAGTGTGTCGCCGTCAAACACGCCGGCCCCGCCGCCGAGCACCTCAATCGTGACAATGTCGCCAACGCCGGCAGCGACGCCGGCGGCCGCGCCCGCGATGAGCACTGCCGCGACAAGCCCGGCCACGATGAGTGCAGCCGCGCCCGCCGATCCGTGGCCGCCAATGCCGGCCAGCACCAAAGCGAGCGAATTGCCGATGCCGCCTGCGGCCACGACACCGGCACCTTCCGAGGCGAGTGCGCCGAACCCAAAGGTCGCCGATGCTCGACCTCTCGCGAGCGAACCGGCAGCCGACGAAATACCGGCGGGGACACCGCTCGCCGGTCCGGTCCCCCTCCCGAAGCGCCGGCCGCACGTGATCGCCGAAGCGAATGTCAAGCCAACCACGGCGGCAGCCGAACCGGCTACCCGCACGGAGGCGCCGACGCGGATGGCGTCGGCCGGACCGATCCCGATGCCGCGGCCGCGGCCGGATTCAGCTCCCGCGAGCACGACGTCGGCTGACAGCTCAAGCGGCGGGCCGCTCGACTTCATCAGCAATATCTTCGGCGGCAGCAAATAGTGCGGTAATCCAACTACTGCATCGCCGTGCCACTTGGCATACGCACCGGCCGGTAGCCGTCGGTGGCAAGCGCGCTGAAGATTTCTTCGGCATGCGCGGCGTCGCGCGTTTCCATCGTCACGTCGAGCTTGGCGCCCTTGGCCGGAACGTCAAGGAACAGCCGGTGATGATCGACGCTTAGAATGTTGGCGCCAAACGCGCCGAGGCGGCTTGCGATCAGGCCGAGAATTCCCGGCCGGTCGGGAATGGTAAGCCGGAAAGAGACGATACGGTCCTCCCGCTCCAGTTCGCGTACCATGATGGAAGCAAGAATGCGCGGATCGATATTGCCGCCGCACAAGATCAATCCGATTTTGCGGTCGCGAAAGCGCTCCGGTTCCGCCAGCATGGCGGCTAATCCGGCAGCGCCCGCCCCTTCGGCCATGGTCTTTTGCAGAGTCAGAAACGCGTTGACCGCACGCTCGATCTGCGGCTCGTCCACCAGTACGATGTCGCTGACGAGGTCGCGTATCACCGGCAGCGTGAGCTTGCCGACATTCTTCACGGCAATGCCCTCCGCCAAAGTCGGACCGCCGCATGGCCGGCCATCCTGGTGGATTGCGTTCCACATCGACGGATAGAGCGCGCTTTCGACACCGACAATTTCAATCGACGGCTTTTTTGCCCGCGCAGCGGTGGCGCAACCGGCAATCAAGCCGCCACCGCCAATCGGGATGACCAAGATGTCGAGGCCGGGAGCATCCTCCAGCATTTCCAGAGCGATCGTTCCCTGTCCGGCGATGATGCGCGGATCATCGTAAGGATGCACCCAGACGAGGTCGCGTACTGCCGCGATTGCCTCGGCGCGTAGCTGTGCTTCGGCAATTGTCTCGCCGTCGAGCACGACGGTAGCGCTGAGCGCCTCGGTGGCTTTGACTTTCACGAATGGCGTGGTCACCGGCATGACGATCGTGGCGGGAATGCCGAGCCGACGGGCGTGATAGGCCACCGCCTGCGCATGGTTGCCCGCCGACATCGCGATCACGCCGCGGCGGCGCTCCGCGGCGGTAAGCGAATCGAGCTTCACGCAGGCGCCGCGTTCCTTGAACGAATTGGTGACCTGCAAATTCTCGTATTTGACGAAGACATCCGCGCCGGTCAGGGTCGATAGCCGCGGCGCCGCCAACAGCGGCGTGCGCAGCACATGTCCGACAATGATGTGTCGGGCAGCCTCGATGTCGGCAAGCTTCACCATGCCCGGCCTTTTTCCTCATTTTCGCCGGCGTTACAATGAAAGAGTCGCGAGTAGACCCGCAGCACGAGAAAGCCATGAGCTATTCCGGGCAAAATCCGGGCCCGAGCGACATTGGCATTGCGGCCGATGTCCGGCCGCATGCCTACGACCCGCGCACGAATCCTGAGCTGTTCGATGGCGTGCTGGCGCGGCGCGTCGTCGCCTTCGTCATCGACTTGATTGTCATTGCGGTGCCGCTGATTGCGGCTGCTATGTTCATTTTCGTCTTAGGGCTCATCACCTTCGGGCTCGGCTGGACGTTATTCTGGCTGTTGTCGCCAGCGTCGGTAGTCTGGGCGCTGTTCTATTACGGCATGACGCTCGGCAGCCTTGCGTCGGCAACGCTCGGCATGCGCGCCATGGAGCTTGAGATGCGCACCTGGTACGGCGCGCCGGCTTATTTTGTACTTGGCGCCGTCCATGCGGTCGTCTACTGGGTCAGCGTGAGTATCCTGTCACCGTTTATCCTAGTGGTCGGCTTTTTCAATCCGCGCAAGCGGCTCCTGCACGACCTGATTGTCGGTACTGTCATCATCAACGCCAGCGGGCGGGCAACAACCTTGCGCGCCCGGCACGCCGCTCTCTAGTGGTCGGACTCTGAGTTTGCGTCCGTGTTCGAGCTTTCGATTGACATTCGCTCCACGAATTTGCCGCCAACCGGCTAGCAATCATCAAATGCACTGAATTCGGTCTTTAACGAGCCGGCATTCTCGGGCAATCTGGCGGTTGCCGAGGCGGTCTCGGCCAAGGAGGCGAAGCGGCCAGCAACGGCCCGAAGGTTCCGTGACCCAGCATTCCCGCGACACCCCGCAGTTTTACCTGACCGCGCCATCACCCTGCCCGTATCTCGGCGGCAAGGAAGAGCGAAAAGTCTTTACCCACCTGGTCGGAGAGCGCGCGGGCGAACTCAACAATATCCTGACCCAGGGCGGCTTTCGCCGCAGCCAGTCGATCGCCTACCGGCCGGCTTGTGAAGGCTGCCGCGCGTGCGTCTCCGTGCGGGTGATCGCCAGCGAATTTACGCCGACGCGCAGCATGCGGCGCATCAGCACGCGCAATGCCGATGTTGTCGGCGACATGAAGATCGCCATCCCAACATCTGAGCAATACGCGATCTTCCGTGGCTATCTCGATTCGCGGCATCGTGACGGCGGTATGGCCGACATGACAGTGCTCGATTACGCGATGATGGTTGAGGACAGCCACATCGAAACTCGCATTATAGAGTATCGGCAGCGCGAGCCGGGAACGTCGATGCCAGGGCGCCGCCCCGGCGATCTGATCGCGGTCGCACTGACCGACGTGCTGGCCGACGGCCTGTCCATGGTCTATTCGTTCTTCGAACCGGACGAAGCCGGACGTTCGCTCGGCACTTTTATGGTGCTCGATCATATTGCGCGCGCCCAACGCATGGGACTGGCTTACGTCTATCTCGGCTATTGGGTGCGCGGCTCGCGCAAAATGGATTACAAAAGCCGCTTCCTGCCGCAGGAACGGCTCACGCCCGACGGCTGGGGGCGGGTGGGATAGGCATCAGCGCTTTGCGACCCCCCAAGGGGCCTTGGCAATCAAATCCTATACCCGATCGTCAGCACGTTTGTTCTCCGTCTGTTTGCGGATAGAGTAGAATTTTCTGTTACGCGATTTAGATTGACTCATCGCCACGTTCCTCAAATCTATAACTCCACGGTCGGGCGCGAGGGCGCCCAGTTCGACTTAAAAGCGTTCTTTTCGTTTCAACCTAGCGTATGGAGGGTATTTCCCATGGCTACTGCGACCAATAAAGCACCTGCCAAGAACGGCGTGAACACCGAAGCCCTGCTTGCGGCACGCGAAGCGCTCAGCAAGGCCCCGCAGGCTGCGCAATTCAAATGGCGCGCGACTAACGAATGGAAAAACGGCACGCACAGCAATTCGACCGTCGAGGGGTATTATGGCCTCGGCCAGGAACACCGTCACAAGAAGACGTTCAACTTCGACGCCGACCATCCGGCGGTGTTTGCCGCCGAAGACAACGGCATCACACCTGTGGAGTTTGTTCTGGTCGGCTTGGCAAGCTGCCTCACCGCCGGCATCGCCGCCGTCGCCCAGCACCGCAATATTCAACTGCGCTCGGTCAAGGCGACCGTCGAAGGCGATATGGATATCCAAGGCATCCTCGGCATCGATAGCGATGTGCGCAATGGCTACAACGGCATCAGAGTTTCCTATGACATCGACGCCGACGCCAAACGTGAAGACATCGAAGCGCTCGTGGCACAATCGCAAAAGCGATCCGCGGTCTACGACATTGTCACCAATCCGACCAATGTGACGGTCGTGGTCAACTGACGTTTGCAGCCGGTAGGTCGCAAAGGAGCGGCCTGACATTCGCACCATCACCACAGTCATCATCGGGGCCGGCCATGCCGGCCTCGCCATGAGCCGTTGCCTCTCGGAGCGCTCGATCGATCATGTGATCCTCGAGCGCGGCGAGGTCGCGCATTCGTGGCGTACTGAGCGCTGGGACTCGCTGCGGCTGCTCACGCCGAACTGGCAGAGCCGCCTGCCGGGCTACGCGTACCGCGGCAACGATCCCGACGGCTACCGCACATTGCCCGAAGTGGTCGACTTCATCGCCGCTTACGCGAAGACAATCGCGGCGCCGGTGAACGCGCACACCACGGTGATGTCGGTGCGCAGCACCGAAACGGGATACCTGGTGCGGACCGACCAGGGCGACTGGCGGTGCCAAACACTGGTAATCGCTTCGGGAGCCTGCAACGTCGCCGAACTCCCCGCCTTTGCCGCTCGGGTGCCTTCCTCCATCGCGCAACTCACCGGCCAGCAATACCGCAATCCCGGTCGACTCGCCGAAGGCGGCGTACTGGTCGTCGGCGCATCGTCGAGCGGAACGCAGATCGCTTATGAAATTCAGCGTTCGGGACGTCCGGTCACGCTGTCGGTCGGCGAGCATATCCGCGCGCCGCGAGTCTATCGCGGCAAAGACCTGGAATGGTGGATGGATGCCGCGGGCGTACTCGACGAACGTTACGACCAGGTCGACGATATCGGCCGGGCGCGGCGCGTGCCCTCGCTGCAACTTGCCGGCACGCCCGACCGCTCGACGCTCGATCTCAATGCGCTCTCCGCCATCGACGTCAAGCTGGTTGGGCGCCTCGCCGGCGTTACCGAAGCCGGCAAAGCGCAATTTGCCGGCTCGTTGCGCAATGTGTGCGCGCTGTCCGATTTGAAAATGAACCGGCTCTTGGAGCTGATCGACGAATGGGCGCGGGCAAACGGCGTCGACGACAATGTCGCACCACCGCACCGCCTGCCGCCGACCCGCGTGGACGACTCGCCGCCGCTCGGCCTCGACCTTGCCGCCGGTGGGATCAAGACGATCGTCTGGGCGACCGGCTATCGGCCCGACTACTCCTGGCTCGAGGTGCCGGTCATCGATCGTAAGGGCCGGATCCGTCACGACGGCGGCGTGGTCGAGGCGCCCGGCCTGTATCTGATGGGCGCCGTATTCCTGCGCCGGCGCAAATCCACTTTGATCGACGGCGCCGGCGACGATGCCCGCGAGTTGAGTGTGCATCTGGCGTCGTATCTCGACGGCCGCCCCGCAGAGCAGACGGCAGGGAACGCGGCATAGGGCGTCGACTCATTTAGCGGCACCCTGTTGGGGTGGCGTCATAGCAACCGCGATTGCAAACGGTCTTAGTCCTAATCGGGCTCTATCCGGCTTAAAGTATGCTTTCGGGACAACACGGCGAGACATGCCGAGGTGCACCTGGGTATTGACTTTTTTGTCAATGCTGCCGAGCTTTGCTGGCGATTCCGCGCACCCCTTGGCCGTTGAGACCGCATCTGGGAGCTTGCGAGGCATTTATTCACAAAATTGGAACGTTATTTAGCCCTTGTCATTTAACCTTTGTCCGGAGGAGCAACGGAGCAAACCCATGATAGAACCTCCAGTTTTGGTGGCGGTCGCCATAGTCGTCGTGCTCGCCATAGCGCTGATTTGTTCTGTCGCTTGGTGGTTATTCCGCGTCGAATAGGCGCTATTTGCTGCAACTGCTGACACTAGGCGACATTTCGTTGCGATGCACGATTTGGGTCGCCTTCACGCGGAAGCAGACATAATCCGATCTGCAGTGCGGAGCTCCTACTGGTGATCTCCCAGGGGTCTATTCTGGCCGCCGCCGAATTTGTTGGTCTTCGGAAAGCCCTTCGGCGCAAGCCGACCGGCATCGGAGCGGTTGCCGCGCCAGTCGGCAAGCTCCTTGAGCGACAATGTAAACACACGGTCGGCTGAATCGGTCCAGCTCAGGCCCTTTTCCGCCTCGAACGTCTTGAGGTCCGAGAGCCCGCCGTCCTTATGACGTTGCAGCCGGACGCCACGACCGCGCGCCATTTCCGGCACCTGATCGATCGGAAATACCAGCATCTTGCGGTTCTCGCCGATTGCGGCGACCAGTTCGCCCTCGGCGACGGCGATCGTGCAAGCTTTGTCCGGCGCCTTCACGTTAAGGATCTGCTTGCCCTTGCGCGTATTGGCGACACATTCGTCCTCGGGAACGATGAAGCCCCTGCCCTCGTGACTGCCGACAATTAGCTTGCGACCGCCTTCGTAACGGAACACCGAAATCACATCGGCGTCCTGCTCGAGATCGAGATAAAGGCGCACCGGCTCGCCATGACCGCGACCACCGGGGAGCTTTGCCGCCTCAATGGTGTAGCAACGCCCGTTGGTGGCAAACACCAGAAGCTTGGAGGTGGTCTCGGCAAAGAAAGCGAGTTTAAGCGCATCGTCGGTCTTGAACGCAAGGCTGGAAAGATCGGCGACTTGGCCGCGCAATGCGCGTATCCAGCCTTTCTCCGACACCACGACGGTGATCGGCTCCCGCTCGACCAAAGCCTCCTCGATCTCGGCCTCATCGTGGCGGGGTACTTCCGCAAACGTGGTCCGGCGCTTACCAAGCGGAGTTTTGGCGCCATAGCGGTCGCGCACCTCGCGAACCTGGCCGGCAACGGTCTTCCATTGCTCTTTTTCGGAACGGATCAGGCTCTCGATCGATTTCTTTTCCGCCCGCAGCTCTTTGTCCTCGTTGCGGATCTCAATCTCTTCCAAACGCCGCAGATTGCGCAGGCGCATATTGAGGATGGCATCGGCCTGGACGTCCGAAAGGTTGAATGTCTTCATCAAGACCGGCTTCGGTTCGTCCTCCTTGCGGATGATCTTGATGACCCTGTCGATGTTGAGATAGGCGACGAGGTAGCCGCCCAGCACTTCGATCCGGTTTTCGATCTGGCGGAGCCGATGACGCGAGCGGCGCAGCAGCACTTCGCGCCGGTGCGCCAGCCATTCGCCCAACACCTCGGCAAGCCCGACCACTTTCGGCACACGGCCGCCGATGAGCACGTTCATGTTCAGCGGCACGCGGCTTTCCAGCTCGGTGAGCTTGAACAGGCTCTCCATCATCAAGACCGGATCGACGCTACGCGAACGCGGCTCGAACACCAGCCGCACGTCTTCGGCGGATTCGTCGCGCATGTCGGCAATCAACGGCAGCTTCTTCTCGTTGATCAGCTCGGCGATGCGCTCGACCAGGCGCATCTTCTGGACCTGCCAGGGAATCTCGGTGACGACGATCTGATAGGTGCCGCGCCCGGTGTCCTCGCTCCGCCAGCGCGCGCGCAGCCGGAACGAGCCGCGGCCGGTCGCATAGGCCTCGGCGATGGTCTCGGCCGGATCGACGATGATGCCGCCGGTCGGGAAATCCGGACCGGGCACGAATTTCAATAGCGTCTTGGTGCGCGCGTTGGGTTGATCGATCAGATGCAGCGCGGCATCGCATAATTCGGCGATGTTATGCGGCGGAATCGAGGTCGCCATGCCGACAGCAATCCCTTGCGAACCGTTGGCGAGCAGGTTTGGGATCGCTGCCGGCAACACCACCGGTTCCTGGGACACGCCGTCATAACTGGGACGGAAATTCACGGCGTCTTCATCGATGCCGTCAAGCATGAGTCGTGCGGCTTCGGTCAGACGCGCCTCGGTGTAGCGGTAGGCAGCGGCATTGTCGCCGTCGACGTTGCCAAAATTACCCTGACCGTCGACCAGCGGATAGCGCGAGGAAAAATCCTGCGCCAACCGCACCAACGCGTCGTAGATCGCCTGATCGCCGTGCGGGTGGAAATTGCCCATCACGTCGCCGACAATCTTGGCCGACTTTTTGGGCGTAGCGCCCGGATCGAGCCGGAGAAGCCGCATCCCGTAGAGGATGCGCCGGTGCACGGGCTTGAGCCCGTCGCGCGCGTCGGGCAGCGCGCGATGCATAATGGTCGAGAGCGCGTAAGCGAGGTAGCGCTCCTCCAGCGCTTCGCGTAGCGCGATGTCCTGCACGTCCCCAGAAGCGGGGGGAATCACCTTCTTGCTCATGCCGGCGACGGGTAGCGCGGTTGGCCGTTGTGAACAAGAACGGCGGCGATGAAGCGGCCGCGCGCGTCGGGCACGGCAAGCCCACGCGGGGCAAACGCGTGCCGTTCCAGAAAAAAGCCGGTCAGCGCAAAGGCATCGGCAAGATCGTCAGGGGACGCCGTTTCGGTGGCAGCGCGGAGAAACCCCGGAAGCCGCATCAGCTTGTCGCGGTAATCCTCACCACCGGCCCGCGAAACCGCGCGGCCGGAGCGCGGCGAGACGTAAATCAGATCGTCCGTGGCGCCAGTTGCCGCGCAGCAGGATAGATCAAGGCCGAAGCCGAGCTCGGCGAGGAACGCAAGTTCAAAGCGTGCAATCATCGGTGCCACCGCGGCCGGATCGTCGAGCGCCTCAAGAATTTCTTCCAATGCAGCGTGGATGCGGGTATGCGGTTCGCGTTCGGCCAACAGCCGGCACAACGCGGCAAGATGAGTGACGCCATGCACCGCATGCGCGGCGGTGAGAAATCCGGCGGCACGCAGATTGATGCCTTCAACCGTGTAGTTGCCGAGATGATCGTCGAGCCGCGCACGCCAGGTCGCCCGCAGCGAATTGCCGGGCTGCAACACCCCGCGCAGCCGCGTGCCGGATCCGCCGCGGACGAGCCCCAGATGGCGGCCGCGCTCCACCGTTAGCAATTCGAGGATAACGCTCGTTTCGCCGTGGCGCCGGACGCCCAGCACGATGGCTTCGTCGGTCCATTGCATGGGATGTATGTAGCGCGCTTCGCAGGGATTCGCAGGCTCTTCCGCCGCATGCCAGCTTCGTGCCGAGCATCCAGGCGCTTATCAATAGCGCACCCTCAAGACGTGGATGGCCGGGACGAGATCGGCCGTGAGGGGTTACTGTTTCGGAAATTCCAGCCCCATTTCGCGGTACCGCTCCGGGTCGTCACCCCAGCCTTCGCGCACTTTGACGAATAAAAACAGATGTACCGGATGTCCGATCGCCTCCGCGATGTCGACGCGCGCTGCCGCCCCGATCGCCTTGATGGTCTGGCCGCTCTTGCCAAGCACGATCTTGCGTTGGCTTTCGCGCTCGACATAGACGGTTGCTCAATGCGCACCGAACCGTCCTTGAGCTCCTTCCAGACCTCGGTTTCGACGGTGGACTGGTAGGGCAATTCCTGGTGCAGCCGCAGATAAAGTTTTTCGCGGGTGATCTCGGCGGCAAGCTGGCGCAACGGTGCGTCCGAAATCTGATCCTCGGGATAAAGCCACGGTCCTGTCGGCACCTGCGCGGCGAAATATCTCTTGAGGTCGCCGACGCCGTCGCCGCTGCGTGCCGACACCATGAAGGTTGCGGTAAATTTTACGCGCTCGTTGAGTCCTTGTGCAAGCTTCAGCAATACCGGCTTATTCACCAGGTCGATTTTGTTCAGCACGAGGACTTTCGGCGCGCGGAGGTCGGAGAGCCCGCGCAGGATCGCCTCCTCGTCGTCTTCGACGCCTTTATGCGCATCGATCAGCAACGCGACAATGTCGGCATCCTGCGTTGAGCCCCAGGCGCTGCCCACCATGGCCCGGTCGAGCCGACGGCGCGGCGCGAAAATTCCCGGTGTATCGACAAAGATCAGTTGCGCGGCACCTTCCATGGCGATGCCGCGGACGAGCGCACGCGTCGTCTGCACCTTGGGCGTAACGATGGAAATTTTGGCGCCGACCAGCGCATTGAGCAAAGTCGATTTGCCGACGTTCGGGCTCCCGATCAGCGCCACAAAGCCGCAACGCGTGGTCGTGGCGGGTGAAGCCGCCTCCTCCACCGGCTCAACCATCGCGCCGGTCGCGCTTGACGCCTTCGCGCGCCATCATGGCAGCGGCTGCGGCCTGCTCGGCGGCGCGTTTGGAACGGCCGGAACCTTCGGCAGGAGCGAGTTGCGGCAGCGCGACAGCGACGCGAAACTCCGGACTGTGATGCGGCCCGGAGCGGGCAACCTCGCGATAGGCCGGCGTCGGCAAACCGCGCGCCTGGGCCCATTCCTGCAAGACGGTTTTCGGATCGCGCAGCGGCGGTGCGGTGCTGCGCAGCCGCGTCTCCCACAGTCGGCCGACCAGCGCCTCTGCGGCGACAAATCCGCCGTCGAGATAGACGGCGCCGATCAATGCCTCGCACACGTCGGCGAGGATCGCCGGCCGGCTTCGGCCGCCGGCATTGGCTTCGGACGAGCCTAGGCGAATGGCTGCGCCGAGGTCGATAGCACGCGCGATCTCCGCGCACGTTTCCTTGCGCACGAGGTCGGCGAGCCGGCGCGATAGCTCGCCCTCGTCGGCTTTCGGAAATGCTCGATAGAGCATGTCGGAGATAACAAGACCAAGCACATGGTCGCCGAGGAACTCGAGCCGCTGATAGCTGCCGGCGCGGTTGCGCGCGCCCTTGAGCGCGGAGATATGCGACAGCGCGCTGTCAAACAGCACATTGTTCTTGAAGCGGTAGCCGATGCGTTTTTCCAGCGACGTGTCGTCCGGCCGCCGCCGGCGGCGCCCGTCTTTCGGTGCGTCGTCGGGGGCAACCTCGACAGCGGACGGCTCTTGCGGAGCTGAAACTGATTTGCCCTTGCCCCGGCCGCTCATCGCACCAGTGTGAACAACCGGTTCCAGCGTACGGTCCACGGCCAACGCCACACCTCCCAGGCGTGCGCGCCGTCTCGGATCGAGAAGAAAATGATCTGCGCCCTACCGATGATGTTCTCATACGGCACAAAGCCGACCGCGCTGAGCACGCGACTGTCGGTCGAATTGTCACGGTTGTCGCCCATCATAAAATAATGGCCGGGCGGAACGGTGTAGACCTGCGTGTTGTCGTAGAAGCCATTATCGGTGAGGTCGAGCGTGGTGTAGGTCACCCCGTTCGGCAGCGTTTCGCGATAACGCTTGACCCGCTGCACGGCGCCGTCGTCGTCGTTGACGAAATCGTCGACCCGCTCGCGCTTGACCGCCTGGCCGTTGATGTTGAGCACGCCGTCGATCATCTGGATGCGGTCGCCCGGCAGCCCGATGACGCGCTTGATGTAGTCGATGGAGTCATCCTTCGGCAGGCGGAACACGACTACGTCGCCGCGGCCAACCGGTTGGCCGACGACGCGGCCGGTGAAGATCGGCGGCGAGAACGGTAGCGAATAATGGGTGTAGCCGTAGGAATATTTCGAAACGAACAGGTAATCACCGACCAGCAAGGTCGGAATCATCGAGCCGGACGGGATGTTGAAAGGCTGGAAGAGGAACGTGCGGATGAGCAGCGCGATGATGAGCGCGTGAATGACCACACGCACCGTCTCGCCCAAGCCTCCTTCTTTGCGTTTGGTTCCGGTTTGCACGCTCATTCGCCTATCGACCCAGATCTATGATGAATTCGCCCCGCGCGCGCCCCGTGCCGTTTTAGCCCCTGAACCTCCACCACGCAATTGCACGCGAAAATTCGCCGCG
>JASHSY010000263.1 GCA_030040825.1 Xanthobacteraceae bacterium | reverse complement strand
GACGTTGGCGAGCAGATTGTCGTACATCGGGCTCATGCTTTTACCTCGGGTCTTGCTTCGTCCTCGCCGCGCTGCGCCGTTCCGGCGGCTGTCCGCTCGATATCATTGCCGGATCGAGCCGGCGATGAGGTCGTCGATCAGCCCCAGTTCAGCTCTCCAATGACCTGCGCACCCGCTCGGCGATCCGCTCGACCGTCGGCAGCGCGATGTCTTCGAGGATGTCGGCGGCCGGCAGCGGGATGTGCGGCGTGGTGATGCGCACCGGCGGGCCGTCGAGGTCGTAGAACGCCTCGTCGGCGACGATGGAAACGATCTCGGCGCCCCAGCCGCACAGCCGCGGATTTTCCTCGACCGTGAACAGGCGATGCGTCCTGCCCACCGAACCGAGAATGGTCTGGGTATCGAGCGGCACGAGGGATCGCACGTCGACCACTTCGCAATCGATGCCGTGCTCGCTCTTAAGCTTCTCCGCCGCTGCCAGCGCGCGTGGCACCATCAAAGCGAGCGCGAGAATGGTGGCGTCTTTGCCGGGCCGCACGATCTTGGCGCTGCCGAGCGTATCGAGGATCTCGCCGTCGGGGACCTCGCCCTTGGTCGGATAAAGCGACTTGTGCTCGAAGAAGATCACCGGATCGGGATCGCGCACGGCGGCGGCCATCAAGCCGATCACGTCGCGCGGCGACGACGGCGCCACGACCTTGAGCCCCGGGATCATCATGCACCAGTTCTCGACGCTCTGCGAATGCTGCGCGCCGAAGCGCGCGCCGCCGCCATTGCCGGTGCGCACCACCAGCGGACATTTGACCTGGCCATTCGACATGTAGCGGCTCTTCGGAAACTCGTTGGCGATGTAATCGAAGCACACCGCGATGAAGTCGGAGAACATGATTTCGGCGATCGGTTTCAGTCCTGTCATCGCCGCGCCCATGGCGGCGCCGAGGATCGCCTGCTCGGAAATCGGCGTATCACGCACGCGCACCGGGCCAAACTGCTCGAACAAACCGACCGTCGCCTTGAACACGCCGCCCGGCTTGCCGATGTCCTCGCCGAGGAAGACGACGTCGGGATCGCGGGTCATTTCTTGGGCGATGCCGCGGATGACCGCATCGCGATAGGTCAATTCCGCCATGCAAAGCCTCCATCGGCGTAAACGTCGGTGGTGAGAATATCGAGCGCCGGCGGCGGCGCCGCCTTGCACGCTTCCGTCGCCTCATCGACCTCGCGCTTCACCTCGGCGTCGATGCGCAGGATGGTATCTTCGCCAACGCCGAATTGTTTGAGCCGTTCGCGATAGAGCTTGATCGGATCGCGCGCTTTCCATCGTTCCAACTCGCCCTCCGGCCGGTATTTGGCCGGATCGGCGCGTGAATGTCCGCTATAGCGGTAGGTCATACATTCAATCAGCGACGGTCCGCCGCCGGCGCGCGCTTTGGCGTAAGCCTCGGTGGCGGTGCGGTAGACAACGTCGGCGTCGTTGCCGTCAACGATGATGCGCGGCAGGCCGTAGCTCGCGGCGCGATCGGCGGCCGGGTGTTCGACCGCGGTAACGTCGCCGATCGGCGTGTATTCCATATAAAGGTTGTTTTCGCAGACAAACACGACCGGCAATTTCCACACCGCGGCGAAGTTGAGCGCTTCGTGGAACGCGCCGATGTTGGTGGTGCCGTCGCCGAAGAAGCAAACCGATACGTCCTTGGCGCCCTTGTATTGGGCGCGCCAGGCGGCGCCGCAGGCGATCGGCAGATGCGCGCCGATAATCGCGTAAGAACCCATGACGCCGTGTTCGACCGAGGTCAAATGCATCGAGCCGCCCTTGCCGCGCATCAATCCGATGTCGCGCCCCATCAGTTCGCCAAGTACGTTGACGATCGGCACGCCACGCGCGAGCGTATGCGCATGGCCGCGGTAGGTGCAGAACGACAGATCGCCGGCGTGCATCGCACCGGCAAATCCGGCGGCGACCGCCTCCTGGCCGAGCGAAAGATGGCTGGTGCCTTTCACCAGATTTTGCAGGAACAGATCGTAGGCGCGCTGCTCGGCCTCGCGGATCACCACCTGTGTGCGATACAAAGCGAGCCGTTTTTCTTCGCCGATGTCGTCGTTCAGACTTCCCTTCGACGCGGGCGCGCGGTCGTCGATTTTGGCCATGAAATATCCCTTGGGCGCCCGAAGTGATTGCGTGGCGCGGCCGCAACTTAGCGCCACTTTGAAAGCCGAGGCAACGGGCCCGGACTGAGCTTGCCCCGGTGGGCAGCGGCGCGAAATACGCATGTCCCGCTTGCGCTCGACGCTTCAGTCAACTTAGGTAGGGCAGTGCGAGCGGAGAATTAAATTGGCCCAAACCGGAGACCACCGCGTCCGAAGCGAGCAGGGCGGTGACTCGATGCATCGTTTCCTCGGCGGCCCACCACTAGCGGTGCTTGGCCGGCTCGTCATGCTGTCGATCCTGGTGGGCGTGATCCTCGCCGCCATTGGGCTCGATCCCTGGAACATCGTGGAATCGGTGCGGGCGCTGATCGTGCATGTCTGGCGGATGGGCTTCGATGTGGTGCGGTGGCTATGGCGCTATTTTCTGCTCGGCGCGGTTATCGTCGTGCCGATCTGGTTTCTGGTGCGGCTGACCAAAGCACCGCGCGGCGGCTAGCACCGCCCATAATGAGTCAAAAAGGCCGGGCTTAACCCGGCCTTTTTGTTGCGTCAGCGCCCGACGCTAGTCCTCCTGCGGACCGCCCGTCGGCATCGGCGGATCGTTGTCGCTCGGCATATTGTGATCGCTTTGCATGGCGTGGTCGCGCGGGCCGCGATGCCGGCGCCGCCGATGCCGCTGAAAGCGATCGGAGCCATCGTGGCCGTTGGAACCATCAGCTCCGTTCGGTCCGTTGCCACCCTGGCTTTGTTGCGGCTGCTGTGGCTGGCCGCCGGTAATGAAGGACGGAAGCCGGTCCACGTCTTGCTCGCTGCCTGCCTGTATTTGTTGCGGGCGCTGGTGGCTGTGCTGATTGTATGGATTGTGTTGGTTGTGCTGTTGATGCTGCGACTGTTGGTGATGTGGTTGTTGGTTTTGCTGCGGATAAAACGGCTGCGGCTCACGTGGGGCGAACGGTTCGCCGATCGCCGGCTGGTCGTCGCCGTCGTCATAACCGTCATCCGGGCCGTTGCCGCCGGGGCTGCCCGGCTGACCTTGCGGCTGCTGCTGATAATAGGGTTGGCTCTGGCGGAACTGCTCCTGCGCCGCGGCGATCAGACGAAAATAATGTTCGGCGTGTTGATAGTAATTCTCGGCGGCGACCGGATCGCCTGAACTTTGCGCATCGCGAGCGAGCTGCAGATATTTTTCGGCAACGTGGGATGCCGTTCCCCGAATTTTCACGTCCGGTCCATTGGACTCGTACATGCGCGACAACGGATTTTGGTGGTGATGATGATGATGACCACCCTTGCGGTTGCGACCCCGCATGCGCTTGTTCTGACCGTTTCTCATGGTTGCTGTTCCACCAACCCCCTCATTATGACGCGGCACGGACGCCGCCCTTTTCATTCGTGCCGAATGAAATTCCATAGCGTTCAATGCAGCCCTCACCGGCAGCGCCGCGGTGTTATAACCCCCTCAAATGCGCGACATCTCATCGATGCGCGCCGAACCGATGACGCTTCTCGGGTCTGAATCTGGCGATTCCCGTTTGCCGTCAGATCCGGCTTTCGCTGTTCCGGCTTCCGTTTTCACCTGTGCTGCCAACCTCGTCAGAGGGACGCCTCCGGGGCGTTCCAGGCAGCGCGGCGTTATTGACCTTCGGGCCGATTCCGTAGTCGCAAAACTAGTCGGTTCCAGCCGATATTCCAAGTGCTTTTTTATCGAAGCCCAAGGTTCCTACGCTCAC
>JASHSY010000262.1 GCA_030040825.1 Xanthobacteraceae bacterium | reverse complement strand
CGATGAGAAGATTTTGCGCCAAAGCTTCGAGTTGAATTTCTACGGTCACCAGCGCGTCGCGCAGGCGGCGGTCAAGATCATGTTGGCGCAAAGGACCGGCGGCTGTCTTCTGTTCAATGTCTCCAAGCAGGCGGTCAATCCCGGACCGGATTTCGGCCCATACGGCGTGCCGAAAGCCGCCTTGCTCGCTTTGATGCGGCAGTATGCGCTCGATTACGGCGCCGCCGGCATTCGCGCCAACGCCGTCAATGCCGACCGCATCCGCTCCGGATTGCTGACCGAAGACTTCATCAAGGAACGCGCCAAGGCCCGCAGTGTGACCGAGAAGGATTACATGACCGGCAACCTGCTCCGCCGGGAAGTCACCGTCGATGACGTGGCGCAGGCGTTCCTGCATCAAGCGCTGGCGCTGAAGACCACCGCCGACGTGACTACCGTTGATGGCGGCAACATCGCCGCCGCGATGCGGTGATCGGACGCCGGTAGGCTCGGTTGAGCGCCGATGAAGCCCGGCGGCAGCCTAGCCGCCGAATGATCGGGGCGGATTTTCCGCTTTGCCCGATCCAGGCTGCAAGCTCAATCCCATTTCGGCTGGCCGGAAAACGACCAGTCGAGCAGGCGTCCGCCGCCATGCGCCAGCCCGGCAATCTCGGTCATTTCGACCGGACTGAGCGTGAAATCGAAAACCGCGGCATTTTCGGTCAGGCGCTCGACCTTGCTCGTGCGCGGGATGACTGCGATGTGTTGCTGCACCAGAAAGCGCAAAGAGACTTGCGCGGCGGTTTTGCCGTGGACCTTGCCGATCCGCATCAGCACGTCGTCGTTGCGGGCATTGCCGCGCGCGATTGGGCTATAGGCGGTGACTGCCATGCCATGTCGCCTGCACGCGGCAATCACCTTCGACTGGTCGAGAAACGGATGACATTCGACCTGATTGCACGCGATCGGCTCCTCGCACATGCGTACCGCCCGCTCGATCAGCGCCACGTTGAAATTGGACACCCCGATCGTGCGCGTCAGCCCCTCACGCTTGACCTTGACCAGCGCGCCAAGCGTTTCCTCGAGCGGTATTTGTGGATTGGGCCAGTGCAGCAGCAACAGATCGACGGCGCTCAATCTCAGCCGCGCCAAGCTTTCGCGGGCCGCACGCTCCAGCGCCGGCGGCGCGAAATGTGCCGGCCAGATTTTTGTCGTGATGAACACATCGTCGCGCTTGACGGTGGACGCGCGCAGGCCGTCACCAACCTCGCGCTCATTGTCATACATTTCCGCGGTATCGATGTGCCGGTAGCCAAGCCGCAAAGCTTGTTCGACGACGCGCGCACACGTGCGTCCGCGCAAATCCCAGGTGCCGAGGCCCACGAGCGGTATCCGCGCGCCGTTGCCTTCAACGACCGGAACGCTGTCCGAATTGATCGTCACCCCGGCATTCTAGGCCGTCGCCGGCAAATGTCATCGCGGCTTGCCGCCAAGCGCGGCAAAGGCGGCCATCGGAGCCTGTTCGATGACCTTGAGCAGGGCGCGCGCCGGGCCGCGCGGCGAGCGCTTGCCCTGCTCCCAGTTGCGCACGGTTTCGACAGGAACTCCGATCCGTTCGGCAAAAGCGATTTGGGTCAGACCGGTACTGCCGCGAACGCTACGCGCATAAGCAGCGTCGAGGCTTCGCAGCGCTTCTGCGGTCGTGGTGCTGTGCGTCGTAAGCGGCTTTCCATCGGCGAAAGAAATCAACCGCTCGCCGCCGTTAGGCAGCACCTCCATCAACCGTCCGTCCGCTTTCAATCGCACGCGCAGCATGCGCCTGGCTCCGGCGAGGCGCGCGAACATAGCTGATTCGTCATGGATTCAATGGCTTAGTCGACGGAATTTCGGCTCAAGCCAAGGCCTTTGAACGACTAGGCCAACGGCCGAGCCAGCGTTATGCACTCGTGCGAGGCGTAGGATCGGGCGATAATCGAATGTGGAATCGCCAAAGTTCCCGCCCCATGCCACCCATTGAATCCGCCTCACCACGAGGGACGTCAGAGCGCAAAGTTTTTGTCTGGGATGTTCCCACCAGGCTGTTCCATTGGCTCACCGCCGTGCTCCTCCTGGTTGCCTATTTGACCTGGCGGTTCGAGTGGATGGATTGGCACGCCTGGAGCGGCGATGCGTTACTCACGTTGGTCATTTTTCGCGTGCTCTGGGGATTCTTCGGCAGCGACACGGCGCGATTTGCCAACTTTATCGCGTGGCCACGCGCAGCGTTAAACCACTTAAGTCGCGCGTTTCGCCGCGAGCCCGATCGCCAGGTTGGTCACAATCCGGCCGGCGGGCTGATGGTGCTCCTTCTCGTTGCCCTCCTCCTCGGCGAGACGCTGAGCGGACTCTACGTCAATAACGACGTCGTCGACGAAGGACCGTTGACCGAGTTCGTGGCAGCGCCGGTCGCCAATGCGATCACCGCTTTGCACTGGATGATCTGGGATGCATTGCTCGCCGCCGTAGCGCTGCATCTGCTCGCGATCTTGGCATATGCGCTCGCCAAGGGTCAGAATCTGCTCACCCCAATGATCACCGGAAAAAAGACGATGCCGGCGAGCGTCGCGCAACCGCGGATGACAAGTGTCATCCGCGCCGGCTTCCTGCTCGCCCTAAGCGCGCTTGCTGCCGCCCTGCTCGCCAAATACCTCTGAGGGCGACGGGTCAGCCCCGATCAGCTTTTCGGCGGAACGACCTGGCCGCGGATCTCGCCGGCGGGGTGCGCCGAGGTGTGCACATTGATGTACCACTGACCGGCGGTGAACTGCGCCGCCTGCTCGGGGGTCAACGTCGCTTCGCCCTTGATTGGGCTGTCGGCCGGACTGCCTTTATGACTAAGCCACACCACCACCGGCCCGTTGGCTCCAGGGGCGGCCGGGCCGTGGAAATGCGCCATCGTCGCGCCGGCCGACATGCCGCTATAGGTGATGTCCCAAGTGAGAACACGCGTCGCCGGATCATAGGTCAGATTGGCTGTCCCGCTGCCCGATGTCTGAACCGGGGGCACTTGCTGCGCGCCGGTCAGCGCGACTTTGAACGATTCAGGCGCAGACTGCGCGACAACGGCCCAGCCGGCCAAAGCAGCCGCGCAAACCGTCGGAACAACGATGCGACGTGAAATCGAAACTCTCATGGTCAGCTCCCTGATGATTTCGCCCCTTGTTGCGAACGGTGGTTCGTCTCACCCGCAATGATACCGATACTATCAATAGGCCCCGGCAAGTCGATGACCGCGACTTCACAGCGCGATCATAAGCCGGTGAAGAACTTCAGCAGCAAGGCGCGATGGGCAGTTTCACGGGCAACGCACGCCGCCGCCATCGGAATGGCCATCGATCCTTGAATTTTGACATCGTAAAAGCCGCAAGTAGCGTCGCGCGAGGCAATCCAGGCGCGTTGCATGTCGCGCGCACGGGCCAATTGCCCTGTGTCCAGTCCGTCGCGCAACTGCCTGAAATTGTCATTGAGCAGGCCGTCCCAGATGACCGCTTCGAGGCGGAAGCAATCGGCCATGCCGAGATTGGATTGACCCTCGGGCGTGCTTTGACACGGCGTCGCGACGAGGTTGAACAAGCACTGGCGCTCGGCCTCGGTGACATCGTCTTTATTTTTCTCGGCACATGCCCGAATGGCCGCGGTTTGTTGCGGCGTCGGTTTAGCGTCTTGCACACGCTCTGGCGCGCGGTCTTGCGCGCGACAGATTGCCGGTGCGGCAACGAGGGCTACCGCCAAGGCACCAGCGCCTGTCAAATATGCCAAAGTCGTCATCGGCCACCCCTTACGGATACTTTGACGAAGCGGCCGCAACCGACAAAGATACCGCTACGCCCCTATCGAACCAGGCCAGGAGAGCCCCGATGACCAAGCTCATACGCGGCGGCACGGTCGTCAACCACGACGCCTCGCGGCGCGCCGACATATTGATCCGCGACGGCGCGATTGCGGCAATCGGCGCCAACCTCGAAGCGCCAGCCGGCGCCGAGACCATCGACGCCGGCGGTTGTTACGTCCTGCCCGGCGGCATCGATCCGCATACCCATCTCGAACTTGCGTTCATGGGCAGCGTGTCGGCCGACGACTTCGAGTGGGGCACCAA
>JASHSY010000261.1 GCA_030040825.1 Xanthobacteraceae bacterium | reverse complement strand
ATCGGTCAAATCCTTCCAGGTGCCGGCGACACCGGGCACGTTGGCCTGGCCGCCAAGGCGGCCTTCGGTGCCGACCTCGCGGGCAACGCGCGTTACCTCGCCGGCGAAGCGGTTGAGCTGGTCGACCATGGTGTTGAGGGTTTCCTTCAACTGCAAAATCTCGCCGCGCACGTCGACAGTGATTTTGCGCGAAAGGTCGCCGCCGGCGATCGCCGTCGCCACCTCGGCTATGTTGCGCACCTGGCCGGTGAGGTTCGAGGCCATCGAATTCACCGAGTCGGTCAGATCCTTCCAAGTGCCGCCCACCCCCGGCACGTTGGCTTGGCCGCCAAGCTTGCCTTCAGTACCGACTTCGCGCGCGACGCGGGTCACTTCGGCGGCAAACGCGTTGAGCTGATCCACCATCGTGTTGAGCGTGTCTTTCAGCTCGAGAATTTCGCCGCGCACGTCGACGGTGATTTTGCGCGAGAGGTCGCCGCGCGCCACGGCGGTCGCCACCTCGGCGATGTTGCGCACCTGTCCGGTGAGGTTCGACGCCATCGAGTTGACCGAGTCGGTCAAATCCTTCCAGGTGCCGGCAACGCCGCGCACCATGGCCTGACCGCCGAGCTTGCCTTCGGTACCGACCTCACGTGCCACGCGCGTCACCTCGCCGGCGAACGCATTGAGCTGGTCCACCATCGTATTGATGGTGTCTTTCAGCTCGGCAATTTCGCCGCGCACGTCGACCGTGATCTTTTTCGACAAGTCGCCGCTGGCAATGGCGGTCGACACTTCGGCGATATTGCGCACCTGCGCGGTCAGGTTCGACGCCATCGAATTCACGGAATCGGTCAAGTCCTTCCAAGTGCCGGCGACGCCGAGCACGTTGGCCTGGCCGCCGAGGCGTCCGTCGGTACCGACCTCGCGGGCAACCCGGGTGACCTCGCCCGCGAACGCGTTGAGCTGATCGACCATCGTGTTGATGGTCTCCTTGAGCTGCAGGATTTCGCCGCTGACGTTCACCGTAATCTTCTTCGACAGATCGCCACCGGCGATCGCGGTCGCCACGTCGGCAATATTACGGACCTGCGCCGTCAAGTTGCCGGCCATGAAGTTGACGCTGTCGGTCAAATCCTTCCAGGTGCCGGCAACGCCGGGCACCTGCGCTTGGCCGCCGAGCTTGCCTTCGGTGCCGACTTCGCGGGCGACGCGGGTCACTTCCGAGGCGAACGAATTGAGCTGGTCCACCATCGTATTGATGGTGTCCTTCAGTTCGAGAATTTCGCCACGCACATCGACCGTGATTTTGCGCGATAAGTCACCGCGCGCGACCGCCGTAGTCACGTGCGCGATGTTGCGGACCTGGTCGGTAAGATTGCCGCACATGGCGTTGACCGAGTCGGTCAAGTCCTTCCACGTGCCGGCAACGCCGGGCACGATCGCCTGGCCGCCGAGCTTGCCGTCGGTGCCGACTTCGCGCGCGACGCGCGTCACTTCCGAGGCAAAGGAGCGCAATTGATCGACCATCGTGTTGATGGCTTCCTTGAGCTGCAGGATTTCGCCGCGCACGTCGACGGTAATCTTCTTGGAGAGGTCGCCGTTCGCCACCGCTATCGTCACATCGGCGATGTTGCGCACCTGCGCAGTCAGGTTCGAGGCCATCGAGTTGACGCTCTCGGTGAGGTCCTTCCACACGCCGGTCACACCGCCGACCTGGGCCTGACCGCCGAGCTTGCCTTCGGTGCCGACCTCGCGCGCGACGCGGGTCACCTCGGAGGTGAACACGTTGAGCTGCTTGATCATCGTGTTGACGATTTCCGCGGAGCGCAGGAACTCGCCCTTTAGCGGCCGGCCGTCTACATCGAGCGGCACAGCCTGCAACAGATCGCCTTGGGCGACCGCGGCGATGGCGCGCGTCACTTCCGTCGTCGGCCACAGCAAATCCTCGATCAGCGAATTGACCGAGGTTTCCATCTCGCCCCAGGCACCGTCGGAGAGGCCGAATCGCACCCGTTGACGGGTTCTGCCGTCGCGCCCGACAACCTGGCCAACACGTTCAAGCTGCTTTGCCATCCGCTGGTTGGTGGCAACGATTTCGTTGAAAGTATCGGCGATCTTGCCAATGATGCCGATCCGGTCGCGCGCCATGCGGACGGAAAAATCACCGACCCGCATGGTCTGGAGCGCGTTCAGCAATTCCGCCAACCCTTGAGCATCCAGACCTTGGACATCGCCGTTGACAGCGTGCTCCGTCGTCGGCGGGATGACTTGGGCGATCGCCGAACCGTTGGCGCTCGAGGAGCCGGCCACGTCTTCAGGGGTTTGCATGAAAGTCTCCGAAATCCCCAAGGGGGCGGATTGTGTTGATCAGGCGGCAAGTGATTGAGAAACCGGAGCTATTGAGCCATGGCAGCCGCGACAAGACCGGGGGCGTGCGGATCGCCACACTGCAACGCAACGCGCCCGGCGGGAAAGCATCCCACCGCCACGAGTTCCTATGCCAGCGTGGACTCCCCCTCAATTCGGGCCTCACCCGGTCTTCCAGCACCCCAAACGCCCGGCTAGCCGGCTGGTTCCGGTCAAAAACGCCGAATGGTGAAAAAAATGTCCGACTCAAGCTTTGGAAACACCGCCTGAGCGGTACTGGGGGTGGGCCCAATTTCCGTTTGCCCCAAACCAGCCCTTCCGAACCGCCGCCCGGCACGGTTTGCGCCCGCTCCCGGAACCCGATAAGCCCGTGACGGGTTAACCGACGGCTGCGCCGTATAGGCGCGGACGCGCGGCGACGATTAAGAGGCATTTTTCGTCCGGAAAGTGTCGCTTCAGAGAGTATGGAACTTCAGAGGATGAGCAACGCTGCTCACAGCTCTCTGGGGCGGTGATCGCCGATCACCCAGCGCCTCGATGTTCGGAGGTCTGAATGACGCCCCATCCGGTCGTCTTCCTCATCGATGTCGACAACACGCTGCTCGACAACGATAGCGTCCAGCAGGACCTGAAAAATCATCTTGAGCGCGCGTATGGCAACGTCGCCCGCGAACGCTACTGGCGCATCCTGGAAGACCTTTTCACGAAACTCGGATATCGCGACTATCTCGGAGCGCTGCAACAATATCGGATCGAACATCCGCGTGAGGTGGAGCTGCTCGCCATGTCCGGCTTCCTCATCGATTATCCATTCGCGGATCGTCTGTTTCCGGCCGCCCTCGACATATTGAAACGGTTGGCCGATTTCGGCCCCACCGTCATCCTGTCGGATGGCGATGTTGTCTTTCAGCCTCATAAGGTCGAGCGCGCCGGTCTCGCCGCGGCGGTAGCGGGACGTGTGCTGATTTACATTCATAAGGAAGAAGCCCTCGATGACGTCGAGCGGCGGTATCCCGCCAACCGCTACGTCATCGTCGACGACAAGCGGCGCATCCTGGCGGCGGTCAAACAATTCTGGGGCGAGCGCGTAACGACCGTGTTTGCGCGGCAGGGAAGCTATGCGCACGATCCGCGTATCGGCAGCTTCACGACGCCGGATTGCACGATCGACCATATCGCCGGGCTCCTCGATGATGACTTGGTGCGATCGTGGCTGACACAAACGACGCCCCCGTCCAAGCTGGAGTTGGCGTGATGAAACCGACGAAGATGATCCACGGCCTTGGTCAGAGCTTGTGGCTCGATAACATTACGCGCGACTTGCTCGGCAGTGGCGCGCTGCAGCGATACATCGATGAATTCTCGGTGACCGGGCTAACCTCGAATCCAACCATCTTCGATCATGCCATCAAGAAGAGCACCGATTATGACGACGACATTTCGCAAGGCGCTTCGCGCGCCGAATCGCGAGAGGACTTGTTTTTCAATCTCGCCCTAACGGACCTGACGCGGGCCGCCGATCTGTTTCGGCCGATCTACGACCGGACTGACGGGATTGATGGCTGGGTATCGCTGGAAGTTTCGCCATCTCTTGCCTACGACACTCAACGGTCGCTCGCCGCAGCGCGCGATCTTCACGGGCGGGCCGGCAAATCGAATCTCTTCATCAAAATACCCGGCACCGCCGAAGGCTTGCCGGCGATCGAGAGCGCCATTTTCGCGGGTGTTCCGATCAATGTCACGCTGTTATTCTCCTGCGAGCAATATGTCGCCGCGGCCGAAGCCTATCTGCGCGGCATCGAGCGACGCATCGAGGCCGGGCTGAATCCCAACGTCGCTTCGGTCGCTTCGCTGTTCGTCAGCCGGTGGGATGTTGCCGTAAGTGGAAAAGTGCCGGCCGAACTGACCAACCGGCTCGGCATTGCTATCGCGCAACGCACCTACAAAGCTTATGCCGAATTGCTTGCATCGCCGCGTTTCCAGCGCGCCGCCAATTCGGGGGCGCGCGCACAACGGTTGCTTTGGGCCAGCACCGGCACCAAAGACCCAAAAGCCTCCGACATACTCTACGTGAAGGCCCTCGCCGCGCCCTTCACGATCAATACAATGCCCGATGCCACGCTCAAAGCATTCGCCGACCATGGCGATGTCGGCGAGGTCCTCCGGACCGACGGCGGCGATTGCGAGAAGACGCTCACCGCGTTCGCCAAAGCCGGTATCGACATTGACGCGCTGGCGGACCGTCTGCAAAAGGAAGGCGCCGCGTCGTTCGTCGATTCCTGGAATGATCTGATGGCTTGCGTCGAGTCAAAGAGTGCCGCGATGCGTAAGGCGAGCTGATAATGACCATTTCATCCCGTCGGCCCGTGGGCACGGTGCAGCCCGATCGCGAGCAGCCGGGAAAATCACCTTTGCGCAGCCGACCTGCCTGGGCGCTGCTCGCACAGCACTTTCAAAGACTCAAAGACGTCCAATTGCGGCAGCTCTTCGCCAACGATCCCGCCCGCGGCGAGCGGTTGGTTGCCGAAGCAGCCGGCGTTTATCTCGACTACTCCAAGAACCGCATCACCGATGAAACGCTGACGTTGTTGGTTCAACTTGCGCGCGAATGCGATCTCGAGGACCACATCGCCGCTATGTTCCGCGGCGACAAAATCAATGTCTCCGAAAACCGGGCCGTGCTGCACGTTGCGCTGCGTGCCCCGCGCGATGCGCGCATCATGCACGACGGACGCAACGTCGTGCCCGACGTGCATGCCGTTCTCGACAAGATGGCCGATTTTACCGCCCGGTTGCGCGGCGGCGAATGGAAAGGCCGTACCGGCAAGCGCATTCGCAACATCATCAATATCGGCATCGGCGGTTCCGATCTCGGCCCGGTTATGGCCTACGAAGCCCTTCGGCACTACAGCGACCGCACGATGACCTTTCGCTTCGTCTCCAACGTCGACGGCACCGATTTCGCCGAAGCAGTGCGCGACCTCGACCCTGGCGAGACATTATTCATCGTTTCCTCCAAGACCTTCACCACGCTGGAAACAATGAGCAACGCGCATACGGCGCGAGCGTGGCTCCTGACAAGCCTGAAAGACGAGAGCGCCATCGCCAAACACTTTGTCGCCGTGTCGACCAACGCTCAGGAGGTCGCGCGGTTCGGCATCGACACCGCCAACATGTTCGGCTTTTGGGATTGGGTTGGCGGCCGCTATTCGATGGACTCGGCGATTGGCCTTTCGACCATGCTGGCGATCGGTCCGGACAATTTCCGCGCCATGCTCGGCGGCTTCCATGCCATGGATGAACATTTCCGTTCGGCGCCGTTGGAACGCAATTTGCCGGCGCTGATGGGCCTACTTGGCGTGTGGTACACGGATTTCTTCGACGCGCAGACCGTCGCCGTTCTGCCTTATGAGCAATATCTCAAGCGCTTTCCCGCTTATCTCCAGCAGCTCACCATGGAGAGCAACGGCAAGCACGTGACGACCGATGGCGTTCGTGTCGATTACGACACCGGTCCGATCTATTGGGGCGAGCCCGGCACCAACGGTCAACATTCATTTTATCAGCTGATCCATCAGGGCACGCGCCTCATTCCCTGCGACTTCATCGCGTTCGCGCGCACACTCAATCCTCTGGGGCGGCACCACGACATGCTGCTTGCCAACGTCTTCGCGCAGACTGAGGCGCTGGCATTTGGCAAGACGGCCGAGGAGGTCAGAGCGGAAGGCACGCCGGAATGGCTGGTGCCGCATCGGCTGTTCGAAGGAAATCGACCCTCCAACACACTGTTGCTTGATGCGCTGACGCCCGTTGCCCTCGGTACGCTCGTTGCCCTCTACGAGCACATCGTGTTCACCCAAGGCACGATCTGGCAGATCGACTCGTTCGATCAGTGGGGCGTGGAACTGGGCAAGGCGCTCGCTCAGAAAATCATTCCGCAACTTGAGAGCGCGAGCGAACCAAAGCTCGAACACGACAGTTCGACGAATGCGCTGATCCGGCGCTATCGCAAAAGCAAAAGACCGGAGGGCTAAGGCGTGCAGCTAGGAATGATCGGGCTCGGCCGGATGGGAGCCAATATGGTGCGGCGCCTGCTCAAGGGCGGCCACCAATGCGTGGTGTTTGATCGTTCGGCAAGCGCGGTCGAGGAATTGGCCAACGAAAAGGCCGTCGGCACGTCGTCGTTGGCTGAGTTTGTCAAAGCGTTGGCCACGCCGCGTGCGATTTGGCTGATGGTGCCGGTCGGGGCCGTTGACAGCACCGTCGCCGATCTGTTGCCTCATCTCGACCGCGGCGACATCGTGATCGATGGCGGCAATTCTTACTACATCGACGATATAAGGCGCGCCAAGGAATTGAGCGCCAAAGGCATCCACTGTGTCGATGTCGGCACCAGTGGCGGCGTGTGGGGATTGGAGCGTGGCTATTGCATGATGATCGGCGGTGAGAGCGAAATCATCAATCGCCTCGATCCGATCTTCAAGTCGCTGGCGCCCGGTCGTGGCGATATTTCGCCGACGCCCGGACGCGACAAAGCCGGCGGTACGGCCGAGCAAGGCTATCTGCATTGCGGCCCCAATGGCGCCGGCCATTTCGTCAAAATGGTCCATAACGGTATCGAATACGGCGTGATGGCGGCCTACGCCGAAGGCTTTGCCGTTCTCAAGGCAGCGAATATCGGCAAGCAGCCCGGCGAGATCGACGCGGAAACCACTCCGCTACGAAATCCCGAACATTATCGCTACGATCTCGACCTGCCCGATATCGCCGAAGTGTGGCGCCGCGGCAGCGTCATTGCGTCCTGGCTGCTCGATCTTTCCGCGACGGCCTTGTTGCAGGATCCCGCGCTGAAGAACTTTGCCGGACGCGTGTCGGACTCCGGCGAAGGCCGCTGGACGCTCAAGGCTGCCATCGACGAAGGCGTGCCCGCCCACGTGCTGTCATCGGCGCTCTATGAGCGGTTCAGCTCGCGCGGTGAAGCGGACTTCGCCGATAAACTTCTTTCCGCCATGCGTTATCAATTTGGGGGGCACGTGGAAAAGCCGGCCGCGAAGCGAGCCGGGTGACGACGGAGTGCACCGCGAATGCCCCAGCAGGCAAAACTGAAAGAAATGACTGGCGCCGAGCTTGATACGCTCGCCATCAATACGATCCGTACACTGTCGATCGACGCAGTCCAGCAAGCGAATTCCGGGCATCCCGGCACGCCGATGGCGCTCGCGCCGCTGGTTTACGTGCTGTGGAACGAAGTCATGCGATTCGATCCGCAGGACCCGATTTGGCCCAACCGCGATCGCTTCGTGCTGTCGAACGGCCACGCATCGATGCTGCTCTGGTCGGTGCTGTATCTAACCGGCACGCTAGCGGTGAATGCCAACTATGAGCGGCTTGGCCATCCCGCGGTGACTCTCGACGACATCAAACATTTCCGCCAGCTCGGCAGCAAAGCGCCGGGGCATCCGGAATATCACTTGACGTCGGGGGTAGAGGCGACCACGGGCCCGCTTGGTCAAGGCATCGCCAACAGCGTCGGTATGGCTATCGCACGGAAATGGCTCGGCAGCCGGTACAACAGACCGGACTTCGAGGTCTTCGACTACAACATTTATGCGATTTGCGGCGACGGCTGCCTGATGGAGGGTATCGGCTCAGAGGCAGCCTCGCTCGCCGGCCATCTTGGCCTCGACGACCTCTGCTGGATCTACGACAACAATCACATCACCATCGACGGCAATACCAGCATCACCTTTACCGAGGATGTCGCTGCGCGGTTTAGCGCCTACAACTGGAATGTGTTGCGGGTCCACGACGCCAACGATCTCGAACGCATCGCCGAGGCTCTAGCAGTCTTCCGCAAGACTAAAGAGCGGCCGACTCTCATCATTCTCGACAGCCACATCGGTTATGGGTCTCCGCACAAAGTCGATACTTCGGCGGCCCATGGCGAACCATTGGGCGAAGACGAGGTGCGGCTCGTCAAGCGCGCCTATCACTGGCCGGAGAATGCCAAGTTCCTCGTGCCTGACGGCGTCATGCAGCGCTTCACCGACGGAGTTGGTCAGCGCGGCAGTAAGGCGCGGCGCAATTGGGAAGCGATATTTGCCAAATACCGTGAGCGGTTTTCGGACCTCGCAAGCGAAATCGATCTGATGCAACGGCGCGAGCTCCCCCCCGGCTGGGACCGCAACATGCCGATGTTTTCGCCGGACCCGAAGGGCATTGCCGGGCGCGAAGCCTCCGGCCAAGTGCTCAATGTGCTTGCCCAGAATATTCCTTGGTTGCTCGGTGGTTCGGCCGATCTCGCATCGTCGAACAAGACGTTACTTAAATTCCCCGGTGCCGGCGAATTCGAGCCCGGCACGGCTGATGGCCGTAATATACACTTTGGCATT
>JASHSY010000260.1 GCA_030040825.1 Xanthobacteraceae bacterium | reverse complement strand
AAGCGGCGGGTATCTACAGCAAAATACTTGGGGTGGTGCTCAACAAAGTGGATGCCAGCGAACTGGGACGGTACGAGGGCTACGTCACTTATGATCACGAAAAATATTACCGTCGGTAGGCTACGCGCCTTTACGCGGTCAAGACACCGGCGGTGACTGGCTCCGCATAGAGCAAAAAAAGACCTCGAAGGCCATCGCGGTAATGCATCCGCGCGACGTCGCGTTAGATCAATGCAACAGTGGTGAGCTTCTGTTGATGTTTACAAGGCATAATTCAGCTTCCATCCCCGAATTTGAACGCAAAACTAACGCCGCTAGTCGGCGCTTTTCGGAAATGGTGCTGTAGCGGTTGCCGAAGAGTTGGGCCCAGCGATGGAAATTGGGTTGTTCAGCGTACCGTACAGAAACCACAAAAGCGCCGCCGTCTTTATCGAGAAGAGCGACGCGCTGATGGCGAGAAGAAAGACAATATAAAAAGCGAGGAAATTTTTAAACCGCCAGGCATCACCGTTGAGCGCCGGAGTAAAGACGAACAATGCCCAGATCGCCGATAAGCCAACAAGGCCGATCTTGACCAACACGTAACCGTAACCTGAGTCGCCGGAATAGCCGGCCTCGAAAATGTTGCTTACTCGTAATCCAAAGAGCTGCCACGGATCAAGTGTCGTCAGCGAAACACCTGCATAGAGTAACCGCCCAGCTGCCGTGTTGTCCCAGAGTTCATGCGCATGGGCACCGGCATACGTTACAAGCCCAATGATCATCAGGAACGGCGCAACGAATAACATCGCGGGCCGGATCAAAGGTGCTGCAAAGTAAACCACGATCGTAAAGATGCAAAGATAGCAGCCGAACCGTGCGTCAGCCAGTACCAGGATTACCGCGATGGCGAGCACTTTGACAGCGAAGACCCAAATGCGGGAGCAATCGCGCAACAACACCCACGCGAACGCAATTGCGCCGAAATTACCGACGGAAACCGGTTCCAGAAATATCCCGGACACGCGATGCTCTCCGAGAAATGGCAGAAGGGTGCGCGCACCGAACCGGGTAGCGTTGATGAACAGGCCGGCTGCAGTGCCGGTGCCTTTAATAAACAGGCCCGCGGCAGTGTCAGCCTGCAGGGTTCGCTCGGTTCCGCGCGCTAGGTAATAATGGATGACGTCGAAAAAATGCAGGTATGTGTTCAGTGCCAGAAATTCAAACAATGCAGCGCCGAGCGCTAGAAAAATCAAGAACGTCACCAGCCTGTCGGCTGAGTGCAACGATCCGAGATAGCGACCGAGGAAATAAAATACGATCGGTATGAGAAGGTCGCGCAAAATTTTTGGATCAAACTCGGAGCGAACGAGCATTACGACGAAAAAATAGGCGCTCAGCAGCAAGAGAATAGTGTACAAAGTATAGCCACGATACCAAACGAGGCTTAGCGCTGTTCCGATGATTGCCATCTCCGCAGCAATGACAACAGTGACGCTGACCCCGAACAGCGTCGTATTGACAAAACAAAGCACCATATTGAAGAGAACGGCGGCAATTACCGCGAGCGCCGCAACGGTTTGTGGCGACGGTTGCGCTCGTACCGGCTCACCGGCTGAAACCGTAGACTGATCCCAAACTTCGCTCATCGCGCGGCGATTTCTCTTTATGATGCGCTGAAGTCGACGACCGGCTCACTGCAGAGTAGCTCGAAGTAGCTACATCGACCACTGTATTTCATTCATGCCGTCTCCGGCATATTTTATGCTAATGGCAATTTACCGGGGCTTGTTGCAGCTCTCGTTTCACAAATAGAGGCGGTTGCCGGGAACCTGACGGAGGTTGATTTTTTTACGCGCCGCCGCGGTAAGTTTGGCGTTGGATACTAGCGGCCGGTCTTCGCCGTGCGGTTTCACCGCGGATGAGGGCTTTAAACGCGGTTGAGTCAAACATGGCCCCGGGCAAATTTTCGGTCGATCTCTTTGTGGGCCGCCTGCAAGAAATAGGGCAAAATCCCGCATCGGCGCAAACGGCATGATGCCGGCTACGGCCCGGGTCATCGGCCGTCTCTGGATTGGCGGGCCATCCCAGAAGACCCGATACGGCAACGATCAGCATAAGATGCCTTCCGCCGAGAACAAATTGCTGAGGGTCAGAGACACGCCCCCACTCAGGGGAGTTCCTTTAGGATAAAATCTCCGGATCTGATAGGGCTGCAAAAATTGGAGGATCTTGAATCCCACGACCGAGAGGGCGCCGAAGTGGCTGAACGCAGGTAGGAACCTACGATAAGCTTTTAGCGTTAGCCGCACGCGGGCGGCATTAACGATGCTTAACAAAAGTTGGTTGCCGCCTCGGAGGTTTTACCCGACTATAACTTCTGGTTTTTTTCGTCGCTCCGCGAGCTGATGACCGCGGGTCATCGGTGCCAATCGCCTGACGCGTAAACCTGGTGAACGCGTATTATGTACATCGTTCATGTCGTGCGCCAGTTCTATCCTGCGGTCGGGGGATTCGAGAGCGTGGTTCGCGAATTGGCTTCGGCGCAGGTCGTCGCGGGCCACCACGTGTCCATCGTAACCCTGAACCGTCTATTCAAGGCGCCGAAGCATGCTGTGTTGCCAGCGGACGACGTGGTCGACGGGGCGAAGGTCGTTCGCGTTCCGTTTTTTGGATCAACGCGCTACCCGCTGGCTCCCTCCGTGCTCAAGTTCATCCGCGACGCGGATATCGTTCACGTCCACGCCCTCGACTTCTTTGTCGATTATCTCGCCTGGACTAAGCCCCTGCACCGAAAGAAGCTTGTAGTATCGACGCATGGCGGGTTTTTTCACACGCCTTACGCGGCACGTCTCAAGCGACTGTACTTTTTTACCATCACTAGGCTCTCACTGGCTTGGTACGATGGCGTCGTAGGCGTAAGCGCCGCTGATCTCGAGCTTTTCTCCAGGATTCGGAAGAACGGTATCGTCTGCATCGAAAACGGAGTGAACGTTTCCAAATACGCCAACGCTTCGTCTGTCACGCCAGTAAAGGTCATTCTTGCGCTGGGACGGCTCTCAAGCAACAAACGATTGGATCGTTTGCTTTCCTTTATTGCCGCTCTACGCCAATACGATCCGGCCTGGAAACTGATCATTGCCGGTCGCACTTGGGACATTGATACCGATCGTTTAGCAGCGCTGGCCGAGACGCTGCACATCAGCGATGCCATTGAAATTATTGTCGATGCCGATGAGGATAAAGTCCGAGAACTAATGAATTGCTGTGCGGCAGTCGCGAGCGCATCGGAATATGAAGGATTTGGCGTGGCTGCCTTGGAGGGCATGTCGGCAGGTTTGTACCCGGTGCTGAGCGATATTCCGACGTTCCGCGAACTGGTCACACGCGCAGGCGTCGGACTGCTCGTCGATTTCTCCGACGCGAAAGCTGCCGCGAGTGCATTTATGAGAAAATGGCCAGAGATCGAAGCCAATTATTCTTGGGTTCGCGGGAAGTCAATCGATGCTGCGGCGGCCTACGATTGGCGACGAGTTTCGCAAGCATATATGGAATTATATGACATTATTTGCGGAACGAAGAAGCGGACTATTCTGGGTGTTCCGGTTTGTGTCGGCACGACCTCACAATCCGTTGAGCTGCTCGATGATCGGTTTGAACGCGACACCTCTACTATCGTGGCTTTCGCCAATGCTCACGCATTGAATATCGCCTATCGGGACGAACGCATTCGGGAAATTCTGCGGAAATCCGTCGTCCTCAATGACGGAATCGGCGCGGATATCGCGAGTCTCATTCTCTTCGGCAAAGCCTTTCCACAAAACCTCAACGGGACAGACTTCACCCCGTATTATCTTCAAAACACGCGGCACCGCTATCGTATCTTCTTGCTGGGCAGTCGCCCTGCCATCGTACAGCGCGCTGCCGAACGGCTCTCCAGAAGGTTCGCTCGGCATCAGATTGTTGGTT
Source organism: Xanthobacteraceae bacterium (assembly GCA_030040825.1). Lineage (GTDB taxonomy): Bacteria > Pseudomonadota > Alphaproteobacteria > Rhizobiales > Xanthobacteraceae > BOG-931. Next base: position 12,483 of record JASHSY010000260.1, on the reverse strand, counting down.
GCCATCACGGGTACTTTGCGAAAGACGACACGGCCAAAATCAATGCCCTAATCAAGGCGTCGAATACCGATATCGTTCTCGTCGGGATGGGCAATCCGAAACAGGAATTATGGCTCGCGGAAAATTTGGTTACAACAGGCGCCCGGCTGGGTTTTGCGGTCGGTGCGCTACTCGATTTTGTGGCCGGGGATGTTCGGCGGGCTCCGCTGTGGATGCAGTCCAGCAGGGTGGAATGGCTTTACCGCATCATCCAGGAACCATCGCGGCTGTGGCATCGTTATATTGTTGGCATTCCGCTTTTTATTTTTAGAATTCTCAGCCAATGGCTTTTCGGCGCCAAAACGAAAGCGGCCGAGGTCAAATTATCTAAGACGTCCTAATTGCCTAAGATGTCCTAAGCCGTCTATCGCGAAGCTCGGCTGCGCATCATTCCATAGTCCTTGGTCAGCACTGGCATGATCGGCGCGTCCACCCCGTTCTTCGGTTCAGCAGAGAGCGGATAGTTGCCCCACCAGGGGCCGCCCGCCCAATAGACCCACGGGATGCGCTCCTGCGCCAAATATGCGAGCAGCCGCCGGGTCAGTTCGAGCCACCGCAGATCGTCTCTGGGAACGCCAAATTCGGTGATGATACCCCTCACGCGGTGTAGTTTGAGCCACTCGGCAAAGGGGCGGACCCACTCAACGCCACGGTCCGGCGAGGCTCCGTTAAGCGTATAGCCGACCTTGTAAGTCCCGCTGTGATCGAGATCGAAGTATTGGTGCGCTTCGTACATGATGTGATCGGCAGCATCCTTAAGCAGAAAGTCGCCATTGTAGCGTCGCCAGCTCCACGCCCCGCTCCACTCATCGCCGGGTGCCAGTACCAGTCGTTCTCGGTCGGCAGTTCGAATCGCATCGAGTCCGGCTTGCGCAGTTTTTTTCCAGAGACCGTGCGAATCGTGCGGCTCGTTCATCAGGCTAAGCGCGTAAACGGCATCGTTGCCGACAAATTCCGCGGCTACTTTGTGCGAGAAATCAGCGAAGGCCTCGATCGGCACGCCAACCGTACCGATAAGAGTCGCCTTGTTGTTGATGATATAGCGCCCGAAATTGTGCGGCGAGAGGATGACCCGCATATTGAGGGCCTGCGCCGCGGCTACGAAGGCTTTGATGCGGTCGAGCTCGGCGGCGTCGAGCCCGCCGAACAGCGACGGTTGCAGCCGCTCCCAGCGGTACGGCAACCGCACCACGGCAAAGCCCTTGCTCGCGTAATAATCGAGCTCGTCAACTGACGGATAGATATAATCCTTCCCGTAGATTCCTGGCTCGCGTTCAGGATTAACTTCGGCACCGGAAAGATTAATGCCGCGCGCGAATGGCCATTGACTATCGGCCGATAAACTTGCCGCGTGGACCGCATGCCCGCTGCTCAGACAAGATGCCAAAGCGCAGCCGAAGAGCAAAATGCGGGGAAAGTTATTTGAAGTGCATCGCATGGCACGGATCGACCGGGAGTTATTGACCTCAGCCGCAACGTGGGCGCTTGAACGAATACCCGATCACCGGATAGCTTTCCAGGATTCCACGACAAAGATTGAATAGCCCCGGGTGTACCGAGAATTGCGACCCCACACCGGATGGTAAGCACGCTCAACTGCAAATATTTGGCCAGCATGCAACGATGCTATGAACAATGCCCACGACATTCTAATCAGCTCGAAAAGCTGTTTGCTCATCCAACGCGCATCAATTGGCCTGAGGCGACTGCGGAATGCGGTTGCCGACCTCGACCCTTCAAAGCTAATCCTCTCGTCCACGTCCAAATGCCCGTGTTGCTTAGGAGCTCAGCACCGGAAAGCTGCGGTCAGTCCAAAGTCGCCGTGAGCAAGTTGACCGACCACGCCGGAAGGCGCCCTCACCACCTACCGGATGAAAAATCTAAAAGCCGTCGGGTCTAACATCGCTCTGCGCAAATTGGCGGTCCACCTTCGATCCGCCGCCCGCAATACCGAGAGAAACAGGTCGTCATCGTCACGGGGAAACCTCCTAGCCTGGCTGCATTGCTCACAGTCCCGGCCATCGGAGTGTATGATCTTGCGCACAATTTCCAGCAGACCCTGCTGATGATGATGAGAGGCGACCTGACAGCTGAAAAGCCTCGTTTGACCCTTAGGGCCAACATTGGCGGGCGCGAAACTGTGGGTGGCGACCCGGAACATGGCCAAATCGGGCTCGCCATCCCCGACGGCAATCGTCTCGGCATCCTTTGCCAAGACCCAGTCTCGAAGCGCGGCAAGACCCGTCCCTTTATCGACTTCCTTAGCCACGATAGTTGTGTCGATCGTCGTGTGATGGAAAGTAAGTCGATCAAGCTGCAGATCCACCAGCAATTGGTGCACGATGTGAGTTGTGATCGGAGCCAGCGCGCCATCGCCGATGCTAGACGAACGTTCCGACTCGAGCAGCGACCGCAGCAGCCCCGGTGGCTTGTCCCGGTAAGTGAACGCCCGGATCGAATATCGATGGCGTTCATCAAGGAATACCCCGGGAATCCCCTGCAAGTGGCTTCTCAGCTTTTCCAGTTGGCGCGCCGCCTCGGTACTGATGAGAACACGCTCACGCTGACCAACTGCGTCCCATAGGTAGCCGCCATACTCGGCGACGCCACCAGCGAGCGAGTAGGCCTTGCAATAGTCCTTCACCTCAGCCGCCGAGCGCGCCGTATTGAGCGCGACCGAGAAACCGTGAGCGCTCAGCAGCGAGAGCGCCTCCATGCCGGCCACGGTCGTACAAGGAAAGCCGAACAGCCGGCGATCGAGGACGCCGTCGATGTCCAGCACAACGAGCGGAGCACGCCAGCGCAAATCGATCCCTCGGTGGCATAGCGAGCCGCAATGGCGCGCCGCCTGTATGGTCAGGAAGTTCCAAGCATTCATGAAGCGCCGGTGGTAATTGCGCTGGGCATCGCCGCCGCGCGGCGAACTAAAGAGTTGCTGTTGGATATGGTTCATCGTCCAAAGGCCGGAGAGCAGTTTATGCATGAAGAGGCGTTGCTCAACCGCAGCGTCTTCAGATTCTGCGATGTATTGACCGACCAGGCTCCGCTCCTCTTCCGGCGAAAGGTCCAGATTGAAGACCGTGTCCGCCAGATCATAGGCAGGGTCGATCAGGTTCAGCGCAGCCTTTCCCATGCCGTGGTGCTCGTAATCTGTTTTCAAGGGTCCCAGCGGTCCTAAAATCCATTCATTGGGATGCATGTTGCCGTCGATCAATGTGGGGCATGGGCATCGCTGCGCCTGCACCAGGCGGCCAAGGCGCGATTGCATTAACAAGTCGGTAGGCAAGCGACCGTAGGCCCCGCTAAGTGCTTTTGCCAACAGCAGCGCACCGTTGTTATACCGCTTTAGGTCTATGCTGGTTGCGGCGGCGCCTTTTAGCTGCAGATTACGAGCCCTAGCGGCAACGTACGACGCAGATGCGGCAATGAGCTCTGTCCGTCTTTTCCCACTCGGTTCGACCGCCGCCTGGGGAATCCATTCCGTGTAAAGAATGCCGTCGCGAAGTCCGAGAATCGGAGGCACATAGCCGCTGAGCCGGTGCCCGATCAGAAACGCATGGTATCCCAACCATCCCCAGCCGACGCTTTTAGCCAAAACATATTTGGTCCGCTGCTCGCCTTCAGGTGTCTCCAGTTGGACCTCAAATATGTGTTTTAGACGTTCGCCCCGTTCGTCCGATGCTGTAGTTTGTAGGCGGGCATTGAATTCGTCCGCGCGGTCACTTGTGGTCACCGCCACGCGGGTGAAATTTTGACTCCGAAAATATTCGGCCAAACGGCGTTCCACCGTTTCTTTGTTCATCAGCTCCCGCTTGTGCCATTGCTCAGGCGGAAGCGTAACAACGCTGTCCTCTGGAAGATTCTTGAACCAGTTTGTTTTAGCCGGATGAGTCGGCGCGACAAATTTTACGCAGCCTGGCGCAAATCCGGCTCGGCTCACGATGTCAAACGCAGCGAGAGCGGTGCGATTCGTTTCCGGAGGGTCATCCACAATAAGCGCCCAATAACCGCGCGCAGCGAACCGCTTAAGTTCCTTGTTTTCTCGGCGACCGACGCCTTTATTCGGCTTGATCGTCAGGAGCGCCACACTCGCATAGCCTTCAGCTTCGAAAAAGGCGCTCAGGAGAGGTGCAAAATACGAACCCGAGGTGCGTAGCCCGACAAGCAAAATGGCCTGGGTCCGCTCGGGATATTGCCGCACGAAAGATTCGCCGAGCGCTAAGATATCCGTTTGCGTCAGGTCCAGGCGATTGAATAGGGTGGGGGTACCGAGAAGCTCACCCAGGAAATCCGATGGCAGCGGCGGCGCCTGCAAAAGCGTTATTAGTCTGCCGGCCGCTTCGGCAAGGCGTATTGGCTCCGTAACATGCCGACCGACGATCAGGGAAAGGAACTCGTTGAGCCTCGCAAGCCAGTGCCGCCGCCAGCGAATAACCAGCCGTCGAGACCACGGGCGATCTGAAATCGTTTCCACGAAACGACCGGCGCCACGACCGACCAAGGTCTTTGCTACCCGACCGGGAAGCCGTAAGGCAGGCCCGCGCAGATACTCGTCGACGCAATTCAGCAGACCACAGGAAAGAAGAAATATGTTTGTCGTGACCTCGCTGGTCTGCCAGCCATTCGGCACGGTCTCCAGTCGGTCCACCTCGCCACGAAGACGCCCGATAGCCTGATTCACTGTAAGAAACGGGTTCAAACACCAATCATAGGATTGATAGAACTCCAGTTCTGCCGGCAGCACGCCTTCCTGCGCACGTCGCTCTAGTACAGTGCTGAGAGTCGGTGAGACTAGCATTTCTAACTCATTGTCGACTGAACTGTACGCCGCCTTCGAAACTCAGATTGTCCACTCCCCTTTGCAAAAATATTGGCATGCGAACCTACTCGCGCGAGGATTGAAGCGATCCGCCGTTTCGCAATCTGCTTTACGATCTGCTTGGCGGATATATTCCACAGGCCGCGAACAGACCATGGTAGATCGAGCTTATCGTCGAGATGCTGTTGCGCACAAATCCAGATATCGTTCAAAAGCCGCCGTTTCTCTTCTCGATCGTCGATACGATCGATGATCGTACAAATCAAAGCCTCGACAAACACCTCGTTACTCATGCGGGTGGTTTGGCTTCTGACCAGGTCTTTAACCAAGTCCGTGACGTCGTGTCCTACTTCCCACAACAGGTGGGCGAGATCGCACACCGTTGACGATCGGAACTTGGTCACATCGCTACAGATGCGGCAGTCCGCTCGGGTCCCCGCATCGATAATAGAGATTGTATTTGCTTCGAGGTCGAAAAGCAGGTTTCCTAAATTTAAATCACCATGTCGCCGTCCACTGGACCAGTACTGCTCCATCGCCGTTGCGACCGTGCGCGCGGCGCCGCGGAAAACTTCTGATATGAGAGCATCGCTATTCGACGTTCTTTCTGACGCGTATGAAGCAATCGGCTGCCCAGAGACGGCGGTCATGATAATCGCCGGAGGTGACTTGCAGACATACAGCGGGCGCGGGGCAAAAATCGTCCAGCCATTAAACTTGCGCCCGTCCAGCGCATTATGCAGATCAATTTGCGCCTGCATGATTTCGGAGGTCGACGATGTTTCTAACTTGATCAGCTTGACCACGACCGTATTGTAGGTGTCCAAGATCAGCTGTCCGCCCGTCGAGTTGACCTCGAAAACCTCGGCATCTTCGTTTGCGCTCAGCCGCACAATCGTGCAGCGGCTGTTATCAGCGCCGTTGGTGAATTCCTGCAGCACTCGCATGACAGAAGCCGGATCGGAGACCTTCGAGAGGCTCAAATAGAGCGCCACCCAGCGGCCGAGGGCGCCAGCCGCATTCCCCACCAGCAATCCGTAAGCCGCGCCCAAGAGGCCCCATTTCGTCAACAGTATCCATACGAGGGCAATTGTCAGAAACGCTTCGATCGTGGTGACCACGATGATCGCACGAGGACGCTTCATGGTCGCTAGCGCAATCGAGGATGGCGTGCCGAGAGTTCCAAATGACATCGCCAAGGCCAGCACCACAAGGGTCTGACCAAGCCCGGCGAATTCGATTCTGTGATATAGAATGTGCATCACCTGCTCGCCGGCGAAAATAACTACCAAACAGAATGCCGTCATTGCAGCCGCCATCAGCGCGGTGTTCCGGATTGTCTCGTGCCAGAGCCCCGGCCCGCCGTCTTGCTTCCATGCCAATACCGCTTTGGGCATGAAGATATTGCTGAGTCCCATCATCAAAGGATTGGCAACGCCGATAATGCTCATGCAAGCGGCGTACACGCCGGTGACCGCCGCACCGCCGATAGCTGCCGCAAGCCAGTAGGTGATGTATCCCTGCACCTGAACGGTTATCCGGCCGGCCAGCAGCCATTTACCCAGCGCCCAAGTTTCGGTAAATGCGATTCGCACGTGCCGGGCGCGAAACGCGAATTCGGCCCGCGCCGAGTAGAACCATAGAGCAGTCGGAAGAGCACATGCTGCGCCGAGCGCGGCGCACGCGCTGAGCGCCGACATACGCCCGCTGGCCCCCAGCCAAACTAATGCGGAAAGCTGAATAATCGCGGCGACCAAATCCAAGAGAAGAGCCCGACCGGAATCGAGATGCGCAAAGGCAAATCGACGCGCGAAATCTCGCGTCAGAGCAAACGGCAGGATCCCCGCTATGGCCCAGCTCATAAAGATCGTCTCTAGCGTGGCCTGCCACACGAGAAGAGCCAATGAGACGATGATCAGTAGCAATAAGCTCCCCACCGAGAACAGAATGCTAAGGACCAGAGATGCGCCGGCCCGCTCGGCAGGGGTCCCCCCGGGATAAAATCTGTGGATCTGATAGGGCTGCAAAATAAGAGAATCTTGAAATGCTACCACGGACAAAAGAACAGAAAGGCCGAGGGCGTAGATTCCCAGTTGAGTTGATCCACTCCAGTGAGCGATCAAAAAGGTCGTTGAAAAACCTGTAGCACTGACTATTGCTTGATCCGCCAGCGAAAGGATGTGCTCTCGTCGAACGATAACGCCGAGCCCGAAGATAGAGGCTCGCTCGATCCTACTATCAGCCTGCATCGGAGCCGCGGCGGATTTTTTCATTTTAGCGTGTACGTGTTGCATTTAGCGGGACGGCTGGAACTCCGGCATCCCTACCGCGTAATTGATGGGCAGCCCAATATCCACGCAAGCTACCCATACTAGCGTTAAATTCCGTCAAATGCTCTACCTTTTGAGGCGCTCCGATATAATGCCTTTTATTCGGCGGACAAATTCTGCCCCCGACGGTGCGGCGAAATGCAATCGTAACACTCTTTCTCAGAAACTGTGTCGCGTTAGGCTGAAATGTTCGATGCACACGCGCTGCGCTAGCCACACTATGCAAATCCTCGTGTCGTGCGTTGGCGGGTTCGCGAGCTTGGCGAGAGAATTGCTCCTGGCGCAGTAGCTGCCGGCTAGCGCTGAGGTCCGCTTGCGCCGAAGACAGAGCACCTCCGCGAGGTCATGGGAATTGGCTGCCAGCGCGGACGAAAATAAAAATATGGAATCTGATGGATCGGAGCGCGCCGGAGCATGCTGGATCTGGTGGAAGAACAGAAACCGCACTCTGTCGATTGCGTTGCCTTCATGGCAATCGAGCTCGGGCAGCGGAGACCACGGGCCCGCGGCCCAGCGGATCGCCACCTCAAATATCCCTACCCCCTACGCGCGCTCGTCGATGCTGAGACCGCACGCTGAAATGGTCTGAATGTTTGGCGGTCAACGCAAAGTCTACATGCGATTGTATGGCGCGTAAACATGAAGGACAGACATTTACGTCAACTGCACATTGGAGGTATTGTGCCATCGGAACGATGGCGCAGCGTTTATGGCTCACAGTCAAACGGGTATTGGCATTCATTTGAATGTGTTAGCCGGTAGGGAGCGCAATCGTTGTTACAGATAACTGTAGGCACACATAAAAAACAGACAATTGAAGCTGCTAAGCATCGCCAATGTTCAAGTCCACCGCTCCAGTTATCGCCCGCTACAGCGGAATCAGCAAGGTCCTTGCGTTTCGTTATGCCGGCCCTGGTACTATTTTTTTGCTGCATAGCGTCGTTCCCGATACGACGTCTTACCCCGAAGAATTTACCCGCTGTCCTGTGTCGGTGCTTGAAGACACGCTCGCCTGGCTCAAGGACAACAAAGTCCAGTTTGTCAGCCTCGACACGGCGCTGGACCGCCTAGCTACGCCTGCGGTTGACAGATTCTGCGTCTTCACATTTGACGACGGTTATGCAGACAACCTGACGCATGTGTTGCCAATCATGGAGCGGTTTGGTGCCCCGTTTACTGTCTATGTCACCACCGGCATGATAACGGGCGAGATCGATACCTGTTGGTGGTTCGGCCTTGCCGCGTTAATCCGCTCCCGGAACAACCTTGCGCTGCCGGAGCTTGGCTACAGCTTTGATTGCACCGACGCGGCGAGCAAGAAGCAAGCGTTTGCCGCAATCACAGCGCTGGTCGAATCGAACGGTGAAGCGCTCGCATCCGTCAGGACGGCTCTTGACGCTAACGGAATCGATGGCCGCTCAATCGTTCGCGGTGAAGGGCTGACAATTGAGCAATTACGACGGCTCGCTGCTTCGCCGCTGGTGACGATTGGCGCACATAGTGTCCGGCATATTCGTCTGCCGCGGGTCTCCGTCGCAGAGGTGCAACGCGAAATGGCCGACGGCCGTGCTTGGCTTGAGAACATCGTCCAACGCGAAGTTAAGCATTTCGCTTATCCGTTCGGCGCCTGCGGACACAGAGAGGCTCAGATCGCGCAGTCTGTCGGTTTTCGCACTTCGGTGACGACGCAGCGGGGGACATTATTTCCAGAACACCTCGGTCATCTTTACGCGCTGCCGCGCGAACCGATAATAAGCAAGGAAACGGCATCCTCATTGCGTTGCAAGATTGATGGGACATATCGCGCTTTTCATTCCAGGTTAGGCGATCCCGTTGCGCATATGTGAGCAGGGCTCCTTTGGGCTTGTCAACACATAACCGCCCGAACATGCTGGAAACATCCCGGCCCACCATCAGCGTTATCATCAAAGCCTTGAACGAGCAGCGGCGTATCGCTATGGCGATCGAGAGCGCGCTCGCCGCACTCCGCGGATTGAACGGCGAGGTGATCCTAGCTGATAGCGCGTCGGACGATCACACCGTCGAAATCGCCGCTAAATTTCCCATAAAGATCGTGAGCTTGAGTAGAGTAGAGGATCGTTCGTGCGGTGCCGGCGTTCAGCTTGGCTATCAATACAGCTCGGGACGCTATGTTTGCCTGATCGATGGCGACATGCAGTTGTGGGAAGGCTTTCTCCCTGTGGCCATCCGATTTTTGGAAGAAAATACCGATGTCGCCGGAGTTAGCGGCAGAATAATTGAACATGAGAAGGAAAACTTGGAGTATGTCCGGCGCGTTAAAACGGAATACGTTCATCACGGTGCGGGCCTGACGGACTGTCTCGAAGGTGGCGCGGTCTATCGGCGAGATGCGATCGATTCAGTGGGCTTTTTCGGCGACCGTAACTTGCACATGTGGGAGGATGTCGATCTGGCCGTCCGCATGCAGGCCGCGGGTTGGAAACTTGCCCGGATGGATGTCCCGTTTGTCGATCACTACGGCCATTCTGGAACCGCTTATCGCCTGCTTCTCCGGCGCTGGAGGACGCGCTATGCGTTCGGTATCGGCGAAGTGTTGCGAGGATCGCTAGGCAAAGCCCATTTGCCTTTTCTGTTACGACAGTGGAAGAGGTTCCTTTTTCTGCTCGCTACTGTTCATCTCTGGTGGCTTTCGCTGCTTGCCATGCCGTTCATTCTCAGCGCAAAGCTTGCGGCATTGGCGATCGTGACGCTCGGGCTGCTTCCGTTCGCGGCGATGTCGGCTCGGCGCCGGTCCGTCAGGCTTGGCGTCTATTCTGTCGCAGCCTGGAATGTCTATGCTGCGGGTGTGTGGCCTGGTCTGCTGCGGCGGCGCACTAACCCAATCGATTGGATCGAGAGCACCGTCGTTCGCGACCTAACGGGCCGGGTCAATGCCGCTGCCACCGATGGGCAGTCGCCCTCCGCAAAGGTGTAGGAGAAGCCAGCCGTCTTGGTGTTGGCACTCGCCGGGGCCGACGACGGGCCGAATGAGCCAAAGCGACCACAGCCATCGAGAGCCCACAAACAACAGGAATCCCAAACGGAGGGGTCTGCCAACAAGCAACCCGGTAACGCCAACTTCAGGTTAAAGCATTCGCACACCAGCAGAATTGCCGGTCGCCTGGAGTTCTGAGTTCAGTCCGCCAGGCCAAAATGGCCGACCGATCTAATCCTTGATTGTAATCAAGCGAGCCCCGCGACAGTGCCGCCGCATTTGCCTAGCTGAGAGAGTCGAAGGTCTTCGGCGGAGGCACGAACTTTGTGATGGATCGAAACCTTATGGCAAGCGCCCTTTTGTGACGGCGAACACATCGCTGCGGCGTGGCTTGTTGCATGGTTAATTTGGAGTAAAGTGGTGGGTGCGTCCGCTCATCTTTCGGGATTGCGGGCAAAAACATGTCCGTTGATTTGCGTACCGGTAACAGGTCCGAGGCGGCGGTACTCCGATCGATTAGCATTGCGCGCGACGCGCTGTGGCCAAAATCGGCCAACCGGACGCGATGGACAATTGTCCGTGCGAAAATCATGGCGGTAGAGTTTTTCGCCGTCGCTAGCGCTGCCTTCATTGCCTGCCTTTTCTATCACAGCGTCTTGTATCACGCCCTCATAACATTCTCGTCGTTTCCAGTGACGGAATACGTTTTTGCGGCTCTATTCATAGCAACCTTGGTTTCACTCGTATCAGCGGGATTTCAGCACTTTGCCGCGATTCAGATGCGACCGCTACACGTCCTCTTATGGAGCGGGCTCGGAGCGGTCGGACTGGCATTCTCGCTTTTGCTATCAACAATTTTTCTCCTGAAGATTGGGCAGGATTATTCACGCGGTACGTTCATTTTTCAGGTCGTCGGCGTTGCGATTGCAATTACCCTCGTGCGGACGAGGTTGTATTCGTGGCTGCGGTCTTCTATCGCGTCGGGTGCAATCGAGGCGCGGCACGTGGTTCTGATTGGTGATCCAGCACGCTGTGCGAAATTTAGTGACCGATTAAAGCAAAGCGCGATCCAATGCGTCGCATCGTTCGGTTTCCCTTGGAACCCCGAGGTTACACGTGAAGGCGATGGTGCGGATTCGCCCGATCACAATGTGCGAAAGCTGATTGAGGCCTGCCGAACAATCCGTCCGGACGACGTTATTGTCCTCGCAACCCAAGAAGAATTGCCCAAGGCAATGAGCTTAAGTTCCTTCCTTTCGGAGCTTCCGATCGGCTTGCATATCGTTCCGGTCGATGCCCTCGAGCTTGTCGCGGGGTCGCGGATCGCCGAATTTGGCACGTTATCGACCATCCAACTCAGCCGCCCTCCGCTATCGCCCCTCGACTTGGCTGTAAAACGGTCGTTTGATGTTTTCACCGCCGGTGTCGGCTTGTTCGTCTTATCGCCACTTTTTCTGATCGTTTCAATCGCGATAAAGCTAGATTCCCATGGGCCGGTCTTCTTTCGGCAGACGCGCCACGGTTTCAATGACGAGCCCATTCGGGTGCTGAAGTTCCGGACAATGACCACCTTTAAGGACGGAGATCAGTTCGCCCAGGCGGTGAGAAACGACCCGCGGGTGACATCCTTCGGTCGACTCTTGCGCCGAACCAACATTGATGAATTGCCGCAGCTTGTTAACGTCCTGCAAGGAGACATGTCGATCGTCGGACCTCGACCGCACGCGACCGCTCACAACAGGCTGTTTCACGGAAAGATCGCACCGTTTTCACGACGGCATGTTGTCAAACCTGGAATTACCGGCTGGGCGCAGGTGAACGGATTGCGCGGCGAGACCAATACACTGGAGAAAATGCAGCAACGCGTGCAACTTGATTTGTACTACATCGATAATTGGTCATTTCTTCTCGATATGAAGATCATATTGTTGACGCTGCTTTCGAAACGCGCTTACACAAACGCATATTAATCCAGCGCCTTCGCAGATTAGTGCTGCGGCAATTGTTGGGACCTTTCTCAACATTGCAGTGCTGATACGCGGAAGCGGCGAGAGGGTTATTCGCCAAACAAAACCGATCGGACGTCGTGGTGCAGGCTTGGACCCACGTCTCAATTCCACTTCCAACCGGGCACTGATGCTAGAGCATTGAGGTTGAAGGAAGACGCGTTATTGAAGGTAAGTCCAAGGCGAATCGCTAAGAGCCGATTCTGGTCGTTCGCTTCGTTCGCGACTGCGGTTTTCGAATGCGTCCGAATACCAAATGAGCCAAGCGACCACGGCCACCGAAGGTCCAAGAGCAACGAGAATCCCCAAAACAAAGTTCTGCATATTGCTCCC
>JASHSY010000259.1 GCA_030040825.1 Xanthobacteraceae bacterium | reverse complement strand
TCGAGCGTTGCCGGCAGCATCCGCACAAACCCCTCGGCAGTGGCTTCCCGCTCGGTTGCGGGCTTGCCGGACACATCCACCATGTGGGCGGTTCCGCCGCTCGATAAATGAGTGAGTTTTTTCGTCCGCGCCACGACAGTCACCGCGCCGGCGCAAATGCGGCGTTGCGGGCAAGCAGCGCGCGGGTGGCGGCGGCGACGTCATCCTGGCGCATCAGGCTCTCGCCGACCAGAAACGTTGCGATACCGGATTGGGCGAGCCGCGCCAGATCGTCAGGCGAGTAGATGCCGCTCTCGCCGACCACCACGTAGCCGGGGGGAACGAGTTTCGCCAGGTGCTCGCAGGTCGCAAGCGACGTGACGAAAGTCTTCAGATCGCGGTTATTGATGCCGATCAGCCGCGATTTGAGTTGCAGCGCCCGAGACAGCTCGGCTTCGTCGTGCACTTCAAGCAGCACATCCATACCGAGCGTCGCCGCCGCCGCTTCCAGCTCTGCAGCTGCGGCATCCTCGACCGCGGCCATGATGATGAGGACGCAGTCGGCGCCGGCAGCGCGCGCCTCGACCACCTGATAGGTCTCATACATGAAGTCCTTGCGCAGCACCGGCAGCGGGCAGGCGGCGCGCACGGAGCGCAGATGATCGAGCGAGCCTTGAAACGAAGGTGCGTCGGTCAAGACCGACAGACACGTCGCCCCGCCGGACGCATAGGCCGCCGCCAACGCAGGGGGATCGAATTTCTCGCGAATCAGCCCTTTTGATGGGCTTGCCTTCTTGATCTCGGCGATCAACGCATAACCACCGGCGGCAAGCCGCCGCTCGATGGCGGCGAAAAAACCGCGCGGCGGGACCGCGGCCTTCGCCGCCGCTTCGAGTGCGGGGAGTGGACGTGCGCGCTTGGCGGCGGCGATCTCGGCGCGCTTATAGGTGGCGATCTCGGCGAGAATATCAGCCATTGTCGACAACCGCGTTGGAGACCGCGATCAGCCGATCGAGCCGGCCTTCGGCCTCACCGGAATCGACCGAATGGGCGGCGGCATGCAGGCCGTCCTTGAGGTCTTTGGCTTTGCCGGCGACCACCAGCGCCGCGGCGGCGTTGAGCAATGCCACGTCGCGAAACGCCGACGGCTTTCCCTCGAGCACATTCTTCACAGCGGCAGCATTCTCCGCCGCTTCGCCGCCGCGCAAAGCTTCCGGCTTGACCCTGCGCAGGCCCAAATCCTCCGGCGAAATTTCGAAGCTTTTTATCTCGCCATTCTGCAACGCGCTGACCGCTGTCGGACCGGATGTGGTGATTTCATCCAGACCGTCGGAGCCGTGCACGACCCAGACGCTTTCGGCACCGAGATTCTTCAACACCTGGGCGAGCGGTTGCGTCCACTGCCTGGAGAACACGCCGATCATCTGCCGTTTGACGCCCGCTGGATTGGAGAGCGGGCCGAGCAGGTTGAAAATCGTGCGCGTGCCGAGCTCGGCGCGGGTCGCGCCGACATTCTTCATGGCCGGATGGTGTGCCGGTGCGAACATAAAGCCGATGCCGGCTTCGGCGATGCAACGGCCGATCCCCTCCGGCGTCAAATTGATATTAACGCCTAGCGCGCCGAGTACGTCGGCCGCACCCGAGCGGGACGACAGCGCGCGGTTGCCGTGCTTGGCAACCGGCACGCCGGCGCCGGCAACGATCAGCGCGGCACAGGTGGAAATATTGAACGAGCCCGAGGCATCGCCGCCGGTGCCGACGACGTCAATCGCATTCGGTGGCGCGCTTACACGCAGCATCTTCGCGCGCATTGCGCTGACCGCGCCGGAGATCTCGTCCACGGTCTCACCGCGCACGCGCAAAGCCATCAGCAGAGCGCCCATCTGGGACGGTGTCGCTTCGCCCGACATCATCTGCTCGAAAGCGCGTGCGGCTTCCTCGCGGGTCAGCGCCGCGCCGGTGGCCACTTTGCCGATTATTGCCTTGAGGGTGTCGGTCACGGCTGGGCTCTCAGTGCACCGGCGCGTGCCGGCGCGGCGCAGTTGCGTCGCTAGGCGTGGGCGGTCGGCGGCCGGCCGCGGCGTTCCAGGCGGCTGCGATGTCGAGAAAATTCTTCAGCAGCAGGTGACCGTGCTCGGAGGCGATGCTTTCGGGATGGAACTGCACGCCATGCAGCGGTAACCGCTTATGCGCCAGCCCCATGATGAGTCCGTCATCGGTTTCGGCGGTCACGTTCAGCGTAGCCGGGAGGCTCATGCGATCGACGATCAGCGAGTGATAGCGCGTGGCCAGAAACGGCGCGTTGATGCCGCGGAAAATGCCGGTGCCGTCGTGACGAATGGTCGAAAGTTTGCCGTGCACTGGCGCCGGCGCTCGGACGATTTTACCGCCTAATGCATCACCGATCGCCTGATGGCCGAGACACACGCCGAGAACCGGGATTTTACCGCCGACTGCCTGGATCAGATCAAGGCAGATACCGGCGTCCTTGGGCGTGCATGGGCCAGGCGAAAGCACGATGGCATCGGGATCGGCGGCGAGAACGGCGGCGCTGGTGATCTTGTCGTTCCGATGCACGCGCACTTTCCCCCCGAGGTCGCCAAGGAAATGGACCAGGTTGAAGGTAAAGCTGTCGTAATTGTCGATCAGGACAATCATTAACGAGCCCGGCGACGGTTGTGCTGCCGGGCTCTTAGCGCAAATTCAAGGCAGAATCGACCTTGCCGGCGTTATCCGCTCGGGCGAGCCTTAATGCGGGTAATTCGCGGTCAGGCGGTCGGTCGAGACGATGCGAACCTCGCGCGCTTGGCCAAACGGGTTACGGACATCGCGCAGGCAGGCGGCCTCGAAATACGGCCACGAATGCTGCGAGCATTGGCCCGCCAGCGGCCGCGTATCGGCGCGGTCAGCCTTGGCGCCGGGCGCCGAGCCGCGCGCGTCCACCACGTCGGCAACACTCATTGCAGTCACAAAAGCGCCGGCCACGATCGCAGCGGCGCCAATGGCGTAAAAGGTCTTCAGCATGACACCAGCCCCTGTTTGCCTGTTTCGCGCCCTGTAATCGGCTTGTCGCCGGTGCGTTTTTGCTGGGGTCGCGGTTCGACTGACTGTCACTTTGGTCCTCGGCGCATAGGCTTTCTTTGATGGAGATCACATTTTTGCCGGTTCCCGCACTGCGTTGGAAACGCTCGGAAATCGCCAAAGTTTCGGCCCTGATGTCAATTATTTCCTGATCGGCGGCCCGCGGCCGACCGCCTTGCGATTAGCCTGAGCGCGGGCTAGACCCGCGCCATGCCGCGCACCGCGCTTTTTGCCGGATCGTTCGATCCCATCACCAACGGCCATCTCGACGTGGTGGCAAGCGCTGTGCGGCTCGTCGACAAGCTCGTTCTCGCGGTCGGCATCCACCCCGGCAAGGCGCCTTTGTTCTCGGCCGAGGAGCGTATGGCCATGCTGAAAGAGATTTGCGCACCGATCGGGCGCAAGGGAGGCTGCGAGATCGCCTGCACCACTTTCGG